>NZ_CACWPP010000064.1 GCF_902762735.1 uncultured Ruminococcus sp. | reverse complement strand
ATAATTGAGCGTTGTATATCTTTCCCCCGCCTGCGGCGGGGGAAAGATATACGCCAAGAACCTTAAGTTCTGTATAGCCGCTGTTTTTGTGGTGTGTCATCGGGATAACCACATTGCGTAAAGATAATCAGGACTTCAAAAATAATAAGGAGTGATAAAAATGAATCTTTCAAAAATGAAGAAGATCCTCAGTGCGACCGTATCCTTGATGATGGCCGCATCGGCATTACCTCTCACGACTTATGCGGAAGGTAACAACGGCTGGGGAAACGGCAGTGATCGGGACTGGAGCGGCTTTGCAGGCGGATTCGAGACCACAGGGAACGAAAATATCGGTTCGGACGCGGGCAGCGGCGGCAACGCTCAGTCAGGGCTCAACGCTAAGATCAAGAACGATATGCCTACAAAAGTGCCTGACGGCGTTGAAAAGTCAAGCATGTGCAAGGTGGAGAACAGGTCTTATTACTGCAAGTTCACAGGCAAGCAGAAAAAGTGCAACGTTATCCTGCCTCCGAACTATGATCCGAACAAGAAATACCCTGTAATGTTCGTTCTGCACGGTATCATGGGAAGCGAGAACGACATGGTAAGCGGCATGGGCGTTCAGGAACTGATGACAGGTCTTATGACGAGCGGTCAGGCTGAGGAGTTCATCGTGGTGACTCCCAATATGTTCACCAGCAAAACTATGGACGGTCCGAGCGGTTTTGACCAGCAGACCACCTCGCAGTATGATAACTTCGTCTATGACGTTACAGACAGCCTGCTCCCGTTCATCAAGGAGAACTATCCCATTAAAGAGGGCAGAGAGAATACTGCTGTCACAGGCTTCTCAATGGGCGGACGTGAGGCGATCTACTGCGGACTTATGCGCCCCGATGTGTTCGGCTATGTGGGCGGAGCATGCCCTGCACCCGGTATAACGCCTGCATCTGATTTTTACATGTCCCATCCCGGCTGTATGCAGGAAAGCGAAATGAAGTTCAGAGATGTTGGACCCGAGCCTGCTGTATTTATGATAACAGGCGGAACTAACGACGGCGTTGTTCAGGATTTTCCAAAGAGGTACAGCGATATTCTTACACGAAACGGCGTTGAACATGTTTACCAGTCGATACCTGGCGGCGGACATGACGCTAACTCTGTAAAGCCGCATCTCTATACATTTATGAGATATGCTTTCAAGGATCAAAGCTCTTCACAGAAGAACAACGACCCTCAGACGGGGAAAAAGTCCGTTTTGCCGGGTGATGCGAACACTGACGGCAAGGTAGACCTCAGCGATATTATCCTCATCAGACAGTCGCTCCAAAACCCCGATAAATTCACCATCACCCAGCAGGGACGTTACAATGCCGATGTCTTTAATGTCGGCGACGGTGTTACTATCGACGATGCGAACACCATACAGAATTACCTTCTCGGGTATATCGACACTCTGCAAGAGTATCCTCAGATAGATCCCGAGCAAGAGACGATACTGAATTTTGATTTTAATTCGGGCGCTGAAAACTGGACAGGCAGAGGTCCTGCATCGGTCACTGCTACCGACACGGCTTACTACGGAAAATCGGGCAAGTCTCTGTTCGTATCGGGCAGAACTGCCGACTGGAACGGTGCAGCCATAACTCTCGGCTCCGACTTTAAGCCGGGTCAGACTTACAGCATAAGCCTTGCGGCTCTCCAGACATCGGGCAGTGCGGCTGACATACAGCTCTCTCTCCAGCAGGGCGGCAGCAGCGGCACGACCGCTGTTTACACACATATCGCTTCTGTTTCCTGCGAGAGCGGCGTGTGGACAAAGATAGAGAACACCTCTTTCACCATTCCCGATAATGCAGGCGACATGGTGCTTTACGTTGAGACAGTTTCGGGCGCAGGCGACCTTGAATTCTACATAGATGATGTTACAGTCGCAGCAGAAGGCACAAAGTCGGCAGTTAAAACAGGCGGCGAAGGCAAAGTCCCGAGCGAAACGTCAGCTCCCCCTTCGGGCGACCCTACCAAGTGGGATAACTATCAGGAGACAGCTTCCGCACAGTATATCGACTTCTACAAGAGTTCCATCAAGCACATGGGCAATACATACAGACTTACTCAGAAACTCACTGCCGCTGAGAACGGTTCGCCTCTGACAGTAGCTTATCTCGGCGGTTCTATCACTGAGGGCAAGAACTATACTACACCGTTCTCAGACTACCTGAAAAACACATTCGCAAAAGGCAGTTTCAAGGAGATAAACGCTGGTCTTTCGGGTACTTCTTCAGTCGTTGGACTTGTCCGCAGTGAGAAGCAGATAGTCGAACAGAAGCCTGACATCATCTTCCTTGAATTCTCTGTGAACGACCACGAGGATATTCTGTACAAGAAGTGCTTTGAGAGCTGCATCAAGAAATTCCTTGATATGCCCAACGCACCTGCTGTCTGTGTCCTCATCAACCGCGCAAAGGGCGGCTTCTCAAGCCAGTCGCAGATGTATCCGATCGGCAGGAACTTTGACATACCCGTTATCAGCATGGATGACGCTCTTACAAAGGCGTTCAGCAGCGGTTCTCTCAGACCTGATGATTACTACACCGACGAGTATCATCCGCATAAGAACGGCGGACAGCTCATAGCCGACTGTCTGGGTTATTATGTTCGTCAGGCGATGAGGAGCGAGAACCGTTCCACAGGCTATACTCAGCCTTCAAACTACGTATACGGTGCAGAGTATGCAAGCTGCGTGAACGTTGACCCAAAGGCTCTGAACGGCTTCAACGCAGGCTCATGGACATCGGGCAGCGGTTACGGAAATTCGGGTCTGAACTACTCCTACACGCTTAACGGCGGCAGCCCGATGAAATTCAAAACACAGGGCAAGGGTCTTATCATCGTTTTCAAGGCTAACAGTTCGGGCATGGGCAGCATAAATGTCACCGTCAACGGCAAGACCACAAAGATAAACGGCAATAAGCAGTACACATGGGGCGGTCCCGATGCAGAACTCGGCTACTATCAGGATACCACAGGCGACCTTGACGTTTCTATCAGCGGAAGCGGACAGTTCACCATCTGGGGTGTCGGTCTCATAAAGTAAATCCGCTTTCAAAAGCTCTGATTTTAGCGCTGACACGATAAATATATCCCAATTTGGTTGTGTATCGTTTCCCCGCCGAAGGCGGGTGAACAATACGAAAGAACAGTCATTTTGTATCATAAGCAATACACATCAAAATTGGGAGATAAATATTATTATATCAAGCACTTCTGCCATATCATGGCGGGAGTGCTTTTTGCCATATTATACCACAATTATTCGCCATAAAAAAATCGAAAAATATTTCTTGTAGGTTCATTTAAATCTTTTACAAGATGTATTATAATATAGGCAGAAAAAATAAATTATGACTATCCCGCTGACACACCACTGCAAAATACCTTTATCAATGAGGAAAAACTGAGTTGATGTTATCTTTCCCCCTCAGCAGGCGGGGAAAAGATAACCGCCAACTGTATTCAATTCCCGATATAACATCGTTTATTTTGGTGTATCAGCGGGATAATCACAAAATAAATTGATGAAAGGAATGGTTTTATGAGAATTTTCTTACTTGGTTTAGGATCCGACTCAATGAAGGAACAGGATCCTCTCGCTAACGACAGTCTGAACTCTGCCGACACGATATGTGAAACGATCATCAGCTATATGCTTGGTTTGCAAAATGCTCATCTGGATAAGCTGATCGTATTCTCGTCGCCCGATACCATCTGTGACAGCGGAAACGTAAATCTTCTGACGAGATTTTTTACAAATCAATCCGCCCGCAAAGAAACTTCTTTTCAGTCAGATTTTCTCAGCTTCAATAAAAGAATTGAAGAGATCTGCGAAAACAAAGGTGTCAGTCCGCCGATAGTTGACCTGATAAGTATTTCCGACGATGCGAAAAATGCTTGGGAAATATTTGAAAAAGTAAAGAAGATGTTGGAAGAAAGCGGCGTTCCCGCAGAGGATACCTGCATCATGTCTGCCGATGCTTCTTCCTATACTCCGATCACGTATGTTTTGAATATGATAACTCAGCTTTTTGAAAGCGAAGGGTACAAAGTCGATAGGCTTAGCGTTGATACTCAGAACTCAGCCTTCCATCTTACCGACCCTGCGGTTCGGATCACATTTTATGACGCGGTCTGCGAGTTCGTGAATACAGGAAGATCAGAAAAGCCTGACGGTAATATAAACGATCAGCTTATGACTGATCTGTTAGAACAGCTGGATAGATTTGCCGAAGATCTTAATCTGTGTCAGACAGAAGATCTCGAAGAGACTTTATTCAAAATATATGAGATAATAGGTATACTGGGGACACGCGGGGAATCAGATAATTTCTCAAGATCACTGTACGGTAAGCTGACTTCGCTCTTCGGAAACTCCATGCCGCAGCTTTCGACAACGGTATATATTGAATGCTGTCTCAGGTGGAAATGGCTGACACAGTGCTTAATAATCTTTATTGATGCGCTTCCGAGAGAAATACATCAGAAAAAAATCATCATGTGTGATATTTCATCTGTTAACAATGCGATCCAAACCCCCGAGACGGAGCTGTTGTATACATATCTGACTAATAGTCCTGTCCCGAAAGAGGAGGAGATAAAAGAATTGCTCAGCAGTTTTCTGCATGGACAGTTGGGCGATGCCAGCAAAAGCCTCTTTATAGAGGAATTTGCAGAAATAATAAAGAGGTTTGAGAAGAGTATGAACGATAATGATCTGACTATTCCTTATAATGGGATAGATCATCTCACATCATATTCAAACGATGAAAATGAGGGTGTCGATCAGATCATACAGTTCATTCAAAACAACGATCTTGCGACCATGAGTCAGTTCAAGAGAAGACTTGCCGCAAACATTGACGAATTTGAGTACTTCTATAAGGATCAGCTCAAATTTGACGAAAATCTTATCAGTAAGAAAATACTTGGTGTCAAATACTTCTCACTTCAACATCTCAGAAAAACTCTGAAAGGATTTAGATTAAATATAGATTACAGCCACCTTTCCGATCTCAGGAAATTTATAGGGTACTATCTGTATATAAAACATATCCGAAATAATGTATCTCACGCTTCAGTTTTCCGCCGCATTGATGATAAGCTGAATACAGATCAAAAGAGAGAATTGAGCCGTTTAGGCATTGATACGGGTGAAGTGACCGCAGGCAGTATATCACGGAATATCTCCGCCGCTTTGAACTGTCTGAAAAAATGTCTTATCACCCAAAGGAAACCGACTGTCAAAAAATACTACATGGCTTTTCCTATATTTGATACGTTTGACGACATTCATGTTCAGCTGCATTCACTTTTTGCAAATGTTTCAAATTATGACACTGTCAATGTTTATTTGATGAACAACAAAGCTGTCTCCGATGAAACTGAAATGATCTTCATTCGTGAAATGAACAAATATGCGATACAAAACGATTTCTTCATCAATGTTGAAAAGATAAATTGTTCCGAGCCTTCCGAGCTGTTGAATAAGCTGTCATTAACAGTAAAAAACGGTGATAAGATAAGCGCCGACTGCACTGATATGACGGGCATACAGATCATTACTATGACTTTGTTCCTGAAAATGTCAGCAGAAAAAGATGCCGACATTGAAAACGTGATATGTAAAGAAAACTGTCTCACGGATCTGATAAATTCTCAGTTCAAAAAAACATGATCCAGACTAAAAAAAGCCGGAAGATTCAGCTCTTTCCGGCTTTTTTAGCATTTTCTATCAGTTCATTGATCATGTCAAGATCATATAGTTCGTTGTCGATAGCATTTATCACAATTTGATCGACAATACTTGACTCAACTATATGGAACTGGCAAGATCTCAGAAGTTCTTCCGTTTCTTGACGGCTGCATTTTAAGAGAATAGCGATCTTCAGTAATTTGATGCGTTCGGGGTGGCGGCAGGAGGCACGGTACTGCGCCCAGCATCGGTAAGAAACGCCGATCTTATCAGCGCATTGTTCATTTGTCAGATGCGCCCTTTCCTGATATACGCTCAGCAATTTCGGAAATGACTTTTCATCGGGACAGCTGTTTACGCTTTTTTCTTCCATATATTTTCTGTTGCCTTTCAATACCATCAGACCCCGCCGCTCCAATTCATCGTTCAGCATTTTTATGTCGAATACTCCCTCTTTGATATAGCGCCTGACAACTTTATCAGTCTCACAATCAAACCAGTCATATCCCACAGAGTTCAGAAGCTCCGTAGATTCTTCAGGTGAGAGCTGACAGCCGATAAGCATTTTCAGTACAGTATTCTTATCAGGGAAACTCTGTTCACTAAGATACTTGCTAAAACTTCCGTTGGAGATGTCGGAGGCTTGCACGATCTCTGATGCGCTGATGTCTCTCCGTTCCTGAATGCGGCGCAGTCTGTTTGCAAAAGAATCCTGAACAGCTTCTGAAACAGCGTCCATAGCAGCATCCATAATTCTATCGTACCGCGAACCTTCCGGAATTTCCAGTACGGAGTTAGACATACTGTAAATGATTTCTTCTCTGAACCGAAAAATATCTATAATGAGCAATATCGGATAAAACAGTATCGTCAGGATAAATAGCAAAAAGGAAATAAGATCATAGGCAGCATCTGAAAGAAAAGATCCTATCTTCTCCCAACGGGAAGGCTCCGGAGGACGTGGATCTTCAAAAATAGTCTGAAGTGTATCATCGACTATTTCTTTGAATGCTTCATATATTTGATGGCTTTCGGGGATCCTTCTGAAATCGAAATCAGGTTGAAATTCGTTTTCAGGCTCAGAAGGATTTTTTAATGTTTCAAGAAAATACTCGTACTTTGCATCCTTGTTAAAATGATCGTTGACATATTCGCAAAACCTTTCCTCTGTGACATCGGAAAGTATCTCGCAAACTGTTTTTGCATGCTTAGGTGACATATCTGACAAGAGATCACTAAAATAACGATAGTATGGGTTCTCTGACAATTTCAACATCTCCTCACAAAGCAATATCATCACAGCGAAACATATGCGTGACCGTACAAAAGACCTTTGAAACAGACTTTCAATATGGGGATTATATCACATTGTCCCGATCAAGTCAACGGCATTCTATGAACAGATCCGTTTTTAATACGCTCAAATGCCGTATTAATCAGCGCTTTGATGAAGTTACATATTTTTTACGCGCTTTGATGAACGCTGACCGCCTCTGAACGATGCACTTGGTCAGAACGATTTTTACATTGATATTATTACCCTCCCCATACATCCCTTGAAAAGTGAGGTGAGGTATGGTATAATATGTATGGCATGAAGAATTATGACTATCCCTTTAGCACACCAAATAAAAATGCGGTAAACAAAAGGATAATTGAGCGTCATACGCCAAGAACCTTTAGTTCTGTATAGCCGCTGTTTTGTGGTGTGTCAGCGGGATAACCACATTTTACATTGATATTATTACCCTCCCCATACATCCCTTGAAAAGTGAGGTGAGGTATGGTATAATATGTATGGCATGAAGAATAGATAAGTTGCAGGCAGATGTACTAAAATGGAGGCAGCTATGAACGACACAGAATACAAAGTTTTGATGATAGACGATGATGAACTGATCGCACGCTCAACAGCGGAATATTTTGGTATCTTAGGACTGAAAACCGCATATGTCACAAGCTATGATGCGGCGGTGGAGTTTCTTGACACACATGAAATATCGCTGTTACTGCTGGACATAAATCTCGGTGACAGGTCGGGCTTTGACCTTTGCAAAAAAGTGCGTGAAAACTATGATATGCCCATACTTTTCATCAGCGCCCGCACAAGCGATGATGATGTTATCATAGCGCTGAACATCGGCGGTGATGACTACATCAAGAAGCCATATACGCTGGGAGTTCTCTTTGCTAAAGTCAAGGCGATACTGGGCAGATACGAAAAGGCAAAGGAAGCGGCACAGCTTGCGGCAGGGGCACAGGATAAGGCTGTATGTGCTGACAATAGCAGGATATATTTCCGCGAGGGCGTTTACCTTGACACCTCCATGCACAAGCTGATGATCGACGGCAGACAGGAAGAATTCAGGGCGATGGAATACAAGCTGCTCACCTATCTGCTTGAAAACGCAGGCAGAGTCGTGACAAAGGAAGAACTGCTCAAAAACGTGTGGGAGGACGAATACACGGGCGACGGCACGATTTCAGTGCATATCCGTCATATCAGAGAAAAGATCGAACCTGACCTCAAAGAGCCTGCTATCATAAAGACTGTGTGGGGCGTGGGCTATGTTGTGGAACAGGACGCTATCATGTGCGGTGACGGCGCATGAAAAGCTATATCAGGATAACCGTTCTGACGGCGGTGATATTTCTTGCGGGTATCATTCTGCTCGCTGTCCTGACTTCAAAAACCGTCACGCAGGACACCTCACGGCAGACGATAACCGCGCTCAATGACATCGCAAGAACAGCCGAAGCGCATCGTTCGGAACTTGATATACTCAGTGTGAACAGCTATAATGATGATTTTGTCATACTTGATATGACCGACAATGTGCTGTATTCCAATACTGATAAGAAAGATAAACTGACGGTGGAAAAAGCGATACAAAAGCGCTGTCCATATCAATATCTGAAAGATGACAGCGGGGTCTGGGGCTGTGTCATTATGACAGATGACGGGCTTGACGGATACAGAATGCTCCGCAGTCGTTTCATTATAGGAATGGGTATCGCAAGTGTGATGATACTTCTCGGAATGGTCGGTTTCGGAGTATATCTGAACAGGAATGTCATCACACCTTTTAAAAGAATGCAGTCTTTTGCTGGAAAAGTCGCAGCGGGCAGGCTTGACGAGCCGCTTGAAATGGACAGGGACAACCTGTTCGGCGCATTCTCGGAGAGCTTTGACATCATGCGTGAGGAACTTTCCGCATCAAAACAGCGTGAGCTGGAATTGCAGAAGAAAGAGCGTGAGCTTGTGGCATCGCTGAGCCACGATCTGAAAACGCCTGTCACGGGTATAAAGCTGGCGGCTGAACTTTTACAGATGCGGTTTTCCGTCAAAGCTGAAAACGCTGACAGCGACATCACTTTCGTCAGAGATGAAATTGACAGCATGAACGAGGGCGTGGACGGCATTCTGCAAAAATCGGAGCAGATAAATTCACTGGTGAGCGACCTGTTCACAGCAACACTTGACGACTTGGGTGAATTCAAGGTGAACTGCCGCGATGAAAATTCGGCAGTGCTTGCCGAGATCGTGAAAAGCTGCGATGACAGGCATTATGCGGTCATGGGTGAACCGCCGCAGGTCATTATCAGCATAGACAAAAAGCGTATGGCACAGGTCATCGGGAATATCATATCAAATTCCTACAAATACGCAGATACCCCGATAAATGTGGATTTCAAACTGTCCGAAGGCTTTCTGGAAATGCGCTTGCAGGATCACGGGCAGGGCGTTCCGTCCGATGAGATAGAGCTTATCACAAACAAATTCTATCGGGGCAAAGAATGGGCAGACAGCGGCAAGGACGGCAACGGTCTGGGGCTGTACATCGCAAAATCGCTGATGAAAAAGATGAACGGTGATCTGACAGTTGAGAGTGACGGCGGGCTTGCTTTAACGTTGATAATACCGCTAAGTTAGCCCATTTAAGAAAAATATAAGAATTTTACAAGAAAGATTTATGGAAGATATTTTGGAAGTCATGTATAATATTCTTATAGCAATCCAACTGTTTAAATTCACAAAATCCAGTCGCAAAAGCTAGAATCTATGGGTTTTGTGACTGGATTTTGTCTGAATTTTAAGGCGGATTGCTATTGAACAGCAGAAAGGACTGCGGAAAGGATGTTATATATGGCTTCTTCTATTTTAAGAACAGAAAAACTATGCAAATCATTTTCAAACGGCGGCACACAACAGCATGTTATCAAAAATCTCGACATTGATATTATCGAGGGCGACTTCACCGTTATCATGGGTTCGTCGGGTTCGGGAAAATCTACCCTGCTGTATGCGCTTTCGGGTATGGACAAGCCTACGCTGGGCAGGATATTTTTCGGAGATACGCAGATACAGGACTATACAAACGATCAGCTTGCACAGTTCAGACGCGGCAGCTGCGGATTTGTCTTTCAGAGCGTGTACCTGCTTGACGACCAGACAGTGCTTGACAATGTGCTGACAGGTGCGCTTATCGTGCAGAAGAATACTCCCGAACTTGTGAGCAAAGCAAAGGAACTGCTGAAAAAAGTCGGGCTGAATGAGGAGGACTTTAAGAAGTACCCCAACCAGCTTTCGGGCGGTGAGGCTCAGCGTGTGGGCATCGTAAGAGCGATCATCAACGACCCGAAGATACTTTTTGCAGACGAGCCGACAGGTGCGCTGAACTCGGCATCTTCCCGTGATGTGCTGGATATATTCACCGAGATACATAAAAACGGACAGTCGATAGTCATGGTGACGCACGATCTGAAAACGGCTCTCAGAGGTACAAGGGTGCTGTATCTGCGTGACGGCGGCGTTGTGGGGGACTACCGCATGAAGCCCTACGGCGAGGACGACAAGCAGGAGCGCCGCACAGGTCTGACGGCTTTCCTTGAAAAAATGGGCTGGTAAGAGGTGATGATATGAACATACTTCGCTTATCGCTTTTCAAGCTGAAAAAGAACAAAAAGGAAACGGTCGCCATAGCATTTCTCACGATGATAACCACGCTGATGCTCGCTGTATTCATGGCGAACATCTCAAAGGCGAACAAGGCTTATGATGACAGTTTCGCACAGTCAGGGTCGAAAGACACCTGCGTTATGATAAACAAAGACAAATACCGTGATGAATACAAAGACCTGCTTAATAGTGAGTATGGCATCAGAGAGATAACCGAAACGGAATGTATATACGGCTTTGCACTTGATTATAAAACAAACAATGGTGATGAACGCTCCTACGTTTCCGTTTTCGTTCCCGAAAAGAACGAAAGAAAGATAGAGGATTTTGTAAAGACCGATAAACTCACAGATGAAGAGATAGAAAAGCTGGAACACCCCATATGGCTGCCAATGTTTTTCAGCATCGGCGAAGGGTATCATGCAGGCGATACACTGACAGTCTGCAAAAATGGCAGAGACTATCCGTTCACCATAGCGGGTTTTTACAAGACAGGACTTTATAACGATTCGGGCATCGGCTATAAAATGGTCATATCCGATAATGACTATGAGCTTTTCAAGCTGATACTCGACGACGGTGTTTACGGAACTTATACCTCCCTGTGGTTCAACTCCCCAAATACAGGATTTAATGACGATATTTTCATCGAAAACTGCGAGAAACTCGGCGGCGAAAATCTGAATTCTTATTTTCAATACAATAGTACACGAAATGAAAAGTCAAATTCCCTGCAATTCATCAATATGTTCATGTATTTTCTGGCATTTTTCTCGGGAATAACCATGCTTTCTGCCGTGCTTATGATAATGCACCGCATCACAAACGACATTGAAGATCAGATGCAGCAGATAGGCGTTCTGGAAGCGCTGGGCTACCGTTCCCGTGAAATTTCCCTTTCCTATGTGTACGAATATGTGATAACAGCAGGCATCGGTGCGGTGCTGGGTGTTGTGGGAGCATTTCTGGTAAGTCCGCTGATGAATCTCGGCATACAGGGAATGATAGGCAGACCCGTGACCGTGAAAACAGAGGGCGGTATGATACTGCTTTCAGGGCTTATCGTGGTGGTGCTTGTAACTGTATTTGCGCTTCTAAAGGCAGCAAAAGTCAAGAAATATCCGCCTGTTGTGGCATTCAGAAAAGGCATACGCACACACCATTTCGGCAGGAACATTCTTCCGCTGGAAAAGTCAAAGGGAAATATCAATGTCACACTTGCGATGAAGAGTTTTCTCGGTGATATGAAGTCTGCTGTCGGAACGGCAGTCTGCATCATTGCGGCAGGTACGGCTATTCTTTTCTGCGTGACAGGTGCGGAATTCTTCGGGCACGGCACTGGCGGGCTCATGTCAATGACAGGCTGTGACATTGTGACAGATGTCGAGCTGCTGAACGGCGTTGACCCTTATGCAGTCAGAAACGAGATAGCCGAAATGCCCGAAGTAAGAAAAGCTCTTGTGAACTATCAGCAAAAGTGGCTTTCTGTCAGAGATTCGGAATATTCGGGCGCTACTGTTGTATTCGATAATTATAATGACGCTGAAAACATAAAACTCATAGACGGCAGATTTCCCGAACATGACAACGAAGTTATGATAACTGTCGGAAGAAAGCAGCTCGACGGTACGGACATCGGCGACAGCATCGTGATAAAAGGCAACGGCACAGAAACAAAATTTATCGTTACGGGTATGACTACATCACTTATGAACATGGGAACAATGCTGTATATGACCTCTGAGGGATACCAACGTGTCTGCCCCGATGCACGTCCGAACATCATTTCGGTATATCTGAAAGACGGCGTGACAATGGAACAGTTTGAGGAAAAACTGAACGAGAGGTTCGGCACTTCCGCAAAGGACAGCATGAATGCAGGCGGTACAAATGGCACTTTTGAAGAGCGCATACGGGCGGCGGCAGACGAAAAACTGGCTCTGCTGACCTCGCAGTACGGGGTAACAAATATCGACTATGCGGTAGTTGTTGACGGACAGATCATTACAGGAAACAGCAGGCATTTTATCGTCAAGGAAGTTTCCTCGCTTATGACATTGGCGGAACAGCAATTGACTAATGTTTCCGCAGTGTCGGAATACGGCTCTATCGGGGCGATGCTCGTGCTTTCTGCGGTAGTTGCTGTGATACTGGGACTGATCGCATCATCGAACGTGAAGCGTCAGCGCAGACACTTAGGCATCATGAAAGGTATGGGCTACACCTCAAAAGACCTTATGAAGCAGATCGCCATAAAAACAATGCCTGTCACAATAGTTTCCGTGATAATAGCATCATTTGCGGCAAAGTATGTATACAAAGCATTCTGGCTCATGGCGTTCGGCGTTTTGGGTGAGCTGAACATACCGCTGACGATAATTGCAGATGTGATACTGGTGGCTTTCTGCTATGCTGTTACTTACATCAGCGCAGGCAGGATAAAGGCAATATCGGTAACAGAACTTATGACCGAATAAGAGGGAGATAATATGAAACAGATAAAGATCATTTCTGCCGCAGTTATGGCACTTCTCATGCTGACAGGCTGTGGAAGTGTAACGGAAGATACATCAAAAAAAACAGAAAATGCAGACACGGCGGCGAAAGCTGTGTCTGCCGATAACAATACAGCTGACGGCGAATATATCTACTGCGTGGGTTCGGTCAGCAAGGTATATTCCACCGCCGCCGTCATGCAGCTTGTTGATAAGGGACTGGTGGGGCTTGATACGCCCATAACCGAATATATCCCCGATTTCAAAATGGCTGATGAGCGTTACAGGGACATAACTGTTCGCATGCTCATGGATCACACTTCGGGGTTAATGGGTTCAACAACAGTTAACAGCGATCTGTATGACGACAATGATACTTATAATCACGACCATCTGCTTGAAAACCTTGCTTCTCAGCGGCTCAAAGCCGATCCGGGCAAGTATGCGGCATACTGCAATGACGGTTTTGGTCTGCTGGAACTTATCGTCGAGAACGTAACAGGCATGACTTACACCGACTATGTGAGGGAGAACATCTCGGATAAGATAGGTGTCACCGACACGGGAACGCCGATAGATATGTACCGTAATGATATGCTTGTGCCCTCATTTTCGGCAGGCGGTCTGCCGCTTGAAACGAGCTACTGCGTGATGATCGGTGACGGCGGTATCTATGCAACGGCTTCCGATACTGCAAAATTCGGGGCGGCGTTCTTCACAGGCGATGACACGCTTATTTCGGATAACTCAAAAAACGCTATGTCTACCCGCCACAACGACAACGAATACAGCGATGATAACGGTCTCGGCTGGGACTATGCGGAAATGCTCCGCTACAAGCAAAGCGGTGTAAAAGTAGTCGGCAAGGGCGGCGATGTGAAGATGGATCACGCATTTCTGATGACAGCACCCGATGAAAAGATCAGCGTTGCGGTGCTTTCCAACGGCGGCGGCAGCACGCAGAATGAGCTTGTGGCTCAGGCACTAATGGACGTTGTTTTGCAGGAAAAGGGCATAACTGTCATTGACTCTGGACCGTCCGAATGCACGATAGCTGACGAGATACCCGATGAATACAAGGCTTATGAGGGTATGTATACCATGAATATCATGGGGCAGGGCGATACGCTTTGCAGAGTGACGTTCCCCGAAAATAAGTATCTTCACATGGAAAAGATCACCTCACGCAAGACCGAATATACCGACTACATCTATACCGCAGACGGCGATTTTGCCGAGCTTGCCTATGAGGTGGAGGAAACCGGTACAGGTATGTCCGGTGGCTTCGACAAGCGCCTGCTGGCGGGCGGGAGCAGCCGTCTGTCCTTTGAGAAGAACGCAGACGGAACGTTTATGAAAATATCGGGCGGACTGACTTATCCGGGACTTGGTTCTTTTGATGTTAAGACCTATGGGGGGCAGATGATAGCGGAAAACAATGTCGGCGAGGACGTTCTCAACAGCTTTAAGGCACTTGACGGGAAGAAGTTCCTGCTTGTGGGGGATAAGTATTCATCGAGCAGTTACGAGGGTGCCGCTATCGCACGGTTCAGTATTGTGGACGAAATGAAAGGGTATGTTTTTCTGAATGGCAATGGCTCTGATTTCCTGCTGAAAATATCCGACAGCAAACATCTTGTCTCGCCGAAGAATATTCCCTCCTCATCGAGCAGAGATCTTCTTGATATAACGCTTGATACAGATGAAAACGGCAGACTGACGATAAAAACTTCCTTCGGCACGGAATACATCTTAGCGGAGAATATACCCGAATTTGATGCATCTGTCAAGTCAGTTGAGCTGACAGACAATGCGGCGTGGTACAGCATTTCCGACAGCATAGCCAACACTCCCGTTACCGTTAAAAGACCCGAAAACAGCGCAGTTATCGTGTTCAACAAATTCGATGAGCCGATATACACTTCCCACGTTAAAAATGCAGGAAATGTTATCCCCATGCCAAAGGACGGCAAGGTGCTGTTTCTCGGTAATTCGGGGAGCAGGTTCACTATTGCCGTGTAAACGTATAGTAACCTGAAAAGGGCTTCGTTTATAGCTTCTCACAGCCGTAAAACTTTCCGAAAAAGTCCTGTTTGTCATACCCGCAAAAACAGCAAAAACTTTTGAAGCCGCATAACCGCAAGCTCTCGTAAAACGTTCTGCAAGCGTTTTATGAGGGCTTTTTCTTTTGTGATCATCCCGCTGATACACCAAAATAAACGATGTTATATCGGGAATTGAATACAGTTGGCGGGGGAACAATACGAAAGAACAGCCATTTTGTATCATCAGCAATACACATCAAAATTGGGAGTTTTCTTTTTGTGGCTATCCCCCTGCCACGCTTTTTTTTAGTGGGTAGGAGCGCCGAGATAAGTGTCATCAAGCTCAACTATACCGTTCGGCAAATAGCGTTCTTCACGACATTTCATTGGTTATCATCGCGGCAATAATGCTGATGATAAACGCCGACAAGATGCGCATGTCGGATTTCTACCGTAATATACTGGTTCCCGTCTGCCTGTTGGTATCTCTGCCAACACCTGTCAGTCAGTTCAGCATTCTTAGAAAAAATGGCATCAGGGACATAAAGTCATTGTTCACCGAAGAAGTGGAATATTCCGACGATGGCGAAGTCAAGAATTCGACACTCGGCGAGTCGCTTATGAGCAACTATATCATAATAGCCGACTTGTCACTGCAATAAAACAAGCCGGTAAAGCTGTCTGCAACAAACTATTACAATGCAAATCCCAAAAGAGCCTATTCCCTGCCGATACACCATCCTCTCCCCACGCAAGTCGGAAGAGGGATATTTATCTTTTCTCGGGGATAGTCGAAATGTGTCTATCTACACGCTCTGACAGCACTGCGATCATCACAGAATTACCCTCTAACGTTTAACAAATATGGTTATCCCCTTAACCACCACAAAAACAGCGGCTATACAGAACTTAAGGTTCTTGGCGTATATTTTTCCCCCGCCTGCGGCGAGGGAAAAATATACAACGCTCAATTATCCTTTTGTTTACCGCATTTTTAGTTGGTGTGCTAAAGGGATAGTCATATTAACAAATTAATCAATGATAAAACTTTTTGGCGATATGGCTTGACAACAATTAAAAATTAAGCTATACTGAGTATAGAGTAAAACAGTATATATCGTACAAAAGGGTGAAAAAATAATGGAAACGACCCGTGAATATAAAGACAGACTTTTCAAATTCATTTTTGGCAATCCGCAGCACAAGGAATGGACACTGAGTTTATATAATGCTATCAATGGTTCAAATTATACAAACACTGATGATCTGGAGTTTACCACCATAGAGAATGCTGTGTACATGAGTATGAAGAACGATGTTTCTTTTCTTGTGAATGACACTATGAACCTGTATGAACAACAGTCGACCTTTAATCCCAATATGCCTGTGAGGTTTCTGATCTATTCGGGAATGATCTATTCAAAACATATTGATAAAAGTAAGAAATATCACATTTACAGTACCAGACTGCAAAAACTGCCGATCCCTAGATGTATATGTTTCTACAATGGGAAAACAGAAAAAGATGATCGGACAATATTAAGACTTAGCGATGCTTTTTCGGTTCAAGGCAAAGCTGACATTGAAGTCACTGTAACAATGATAAATGTCAATTATGGTCACAATAATTCCTTGCTGGAGGATTGTATGCCTCTTGGGGATTATTCTTTCTTTGTAGAACGTGTCAGACAGAACTATACGATATATGGTGATGCTGATAAAGCAATAGACCGCTCACTAGAAGAATTACCCGATAACTCACTTATCAAACCGTTTCTTATGAACAATAAAGCCGAGGTGAAAAATATGTGTATTACTGAATACAATGAAGAGAAAGCTATGGCTGTACTCAAAGAAGAGTTCTTAGAAGAAGGTATCGAGAAAGGTATTGAACAAGGTATCCAGAAAGGTATCGAGAAAGGTAAATTTGAAACGTTATCTGAATTAGTCAAAAACGATGATTTGCCAATTGAGGTCGCTGCGAAAAAAATGAAAATGACAGTTGAAGAATTCAAGAACAAAATGTCAGAACTGTAATTGACAAAATGATCCGGGAGGTGGTCGCCATGAGCATATCAGCATATGACAACGATTTTATCATGTCGCCAAAAATAGATTTTGCATTTAAGTAGATCATGAACAACGAAAAGGTCCGCAAAGGCTTTCTGAGTGCCGTTATGGAAATACCTGTCAGTGAGATAAAAAGTACTGTACTGAAAAACACAAATCTTCCCAGACTGCATGAAGATGAAAAGCAGAGTATACTTGATGTGTATCTTACACTTAATGACAACACCGAGATAGATATTGAGATACAGCTTGCCTATATGAAATCATGGGCAGAAAGAAGTACGTTTTATCTCTCAAAGATGATAGCTGAACAGAAAAATATCAACATGACATACAGCAATCTCAAAAAGTGCGTTGCCATCAATCTTCTGGATTTCAGCTATATCAAACAGATGGAACGTTTTCATACTGTTTATCATATCCGTGAAGACAGCGAAAATTTCTGCTACACAGATATTATGGAATGGCATATCGTTGAACTGCCAAAACTGCCGTCCCGCGATGACGGTTCAGACCTTTACGAATGGATCAGGTTCCTTTGTGCGAAAAGCAGGGAGGAATTTGAGATGGCTGCAAAGAAAAGCGAGTATATAAACGAGGCTTATCAGACACTCGAAGTTATTAGTCAGGACGAAAAGATGCGTCTGGCTTATGGACGAAAAGATGCGTCTGGCTTATCTGGCAAGGCAGAAATACATTGCCGATACAAATACACTTGTGCAGGAAAACATTGAAAAAGGCATTGTAATAGGTCGTGCTGAAGGGCGTGCTGAGGGTCGTGCCGAAGAACGTAGATCCCTGATTGAAAAACTACGCGCCGATGGCATAGATGAAGAGGACGAAAAGATGCGTCTGGCTTATCTGGCAAGGCAGAAATACATTGCCGATACAAATACACTTGTGCAGGAAAACATTGAAAAAGGCATTGTAATAGGACGCGCTGAGGGTCGTGCTGAAGAACGTAGATCCCTGATCGAAAAACTACGCGCCGACGGCATAGATGAAGAATTTATAAAAAAGTACTTTGAATGAGCATAACAAGTCAAAACCTCATATGAGCCTGTTGCAACCGCAGCACCCTCTAACCATATCCGAACATCAGAGCAAAAAAACATATTAACTGGTGAAATAAGCTGTTTCAGTGCGCACACCCCCAAGCCCTCTTCAAAAAAGAGGACTCGGGGGTGTTATGTTCTGCTGGTTTTTATGCCGTTTTCAGTTCAAAAAGAGAAATTCCAAGTCGGTTTTCTGAAATCTTAGCAAAAAGCTTCTTTATGTTGTATGCAAGTCCCAGCAAAAGGAACTCAGTTCTGATGTTATTTTTGCCCCTGCACAGGAATCTTCTGAAACCATGATCCTGTTTCAGAACGCCGAATACGCCTTCAGCCTGTATGCTTCGGTTCATTCTGAGCTGTCTTCCGAATTCGGTCGTTATATTTTTCAGGCTTTCTGCTCTCAGTTCTTTGAATCTGTGAGAGACTGAAAGTGTTTTGTTTCCCTTTGCCTTTGTACAGTTCTGTTTGTAGGGACATCCTTCGCAGCTTTCACATCTCATAATTCATATTAAGACGCACTTGACAATTTCTCATTTTTGTGATACAATCCTTTCGTTGGTTTAATGGTTTTTTGCAATTATATTATACCACAAAAAGAAGAGCCTGGCACTACCTTTTTTGGTGTGCCAGGCTCTTTTTCTTTGTTGGGGCTGCAACAGCCCCATTATCTTTACATCATATCAAAAAACACAGACCGCGTCAGTCTACCCAAACATAGAACGCATGATTGCCCATGTCAGCGTTAACCCACTGTCCGTTCACCTTTGCCAGAACGACCATGAAGTAGCCACCTGCGTTAACCTTAGGCGATGTCCATGTGGTCACGCTGCCGTTTACCTGCTTTAATACCTTCCAATGATCAGCCTGATATACGGCAATGCCGTACTTTTCAGCGCCCTGCACCTTGTTCCACTTTAAGCCTATCTTGTTGTCCTTTACCGCTTTAATCACCGCGGGGTACTGCTTCTCTTCGGCGGTTTTCGGCGTAACGGTTATCTCGTTGGAGAAATCGGTTTCCCATTTGCCGTTCACCTTTATAACGACCGCTACTCTGTAATCCTGCCCGTCATTGAGGTTGCCGAGAACATAGGATGTATCATCACACTGAGCTAACAGCTGCCATTTGTTATCTACCCAGCCCGCAATGCCGTACTTTTCAGCTCTGCTTATTTTGTTCCAGCTGAGTGTTACCGAGTTGTTGCCCTTCTTATAAGTGACCTTCGGGATCTCATCCAGAACTTCATGGGCAAAACCGCGTGCATATCTTTCGCCGGCAGTGTCTTTGTAGCAGTATATCTTGAAATCTTTTGACTTGGTATTCCCATATGTGGGATCGGAAACATAGCCCAATGCTTTCTCACCGATCGTAGTTACACTCTTCGGAACAGTCACAGACTTTAGTGAATCGCAGTATGAGAATGCTAACCTGTCTATCGTAGTCAGACCTTCGGAGAACTCCACAGAGCTGAGTGACGAGCAGTATTGAAATGCAAATTTACCTATTGTTGTAACATTCTTCGGAATGATCACAGATCCAAGTGAGGAACATTTACAGAAGGTAGCATATCCTATCGAAGTCAGACCGTCAGGAAGATCAACAGAGCCAAGCTGAGCGCAGTTATAGAATGCATAATTTCCTATCGAAGTCACACTGTCAGGAAGATCAACAGAGCCAAGCTGAGCGCAGTCATAGAATGCATAATTTCCTATCGAAGTTACACTGTCCGGAATATTTACAGCTTCAAGCGAATTAGCGCCGGAGAATGCACGAGGTGCTATCGTAGTCACAGCGTCGGGAATGTTGGCTGTTCCCGATACAGCCTTTCCGTCGATAAGTATGCTGTTGACAACGATCAGCGGATCAGCCTTTCTCATATTATCGATCCAGGCAGTTTTTTCAAAAGCATATGCGCTTATTTCTGTAACACTCTCGGGAATGCTTATAGTTTCAAGTGAGGAACAGTTTAAAAATGCAGATTCTCCTATCGAAGCCACACCGTTCTGTATCTCAGCAGATTCAAGCGCGGAACAGTTTAAAAATGCAGATTTACCTATAGATCTCACACTGCCCGGAATAGTTATAGATTTAAGTTCGGAACATCTTTCAAATGTATTTTCTCCTATCGAAGTCACACCGTCCGGTATGGTCACAGATTTCAGGGCCCAGCAGTAATTAAATGCGTACGGACCTATCGAAGTCAGACTATCCGGTAATGTTACAGATTCAAGTGTAGTACACTGCGAGAATACACTATTGCCAAGAGCAGTCACACCTTCGGGAATTGTCACATCTGTTACTTGCTTATAGCAAAATACATAATCGCCTATCTTAGTGACCTTATGTCCGTCTATCTCCGACGGTATCTCCACCACCTTATCACTGCCATTGTACTCTGTGATCACAACAGTGCCGTTTTTATTGAGCGTGTAGGTGAAATCACCGTAAGTTGCTGCGCTTGCAGAAATAACACTCTGTTCGCTCAACACACCTGCGGGCAGCGCCGCACATCCGAATACCATTGTCACCGCCATCACGGAAGCCATAACTTTTTTGATCATATTATCATATCCTTTCATTAACAGGTGCATAACGTCTGCACCCAAAGTTTTCCAAAGTTTACCATAAATTGCTATTGAAAATGCACATAATTTTCGTCTTGCTTAAGTGTATTATACACCATTTTGACGTTGCTGTCAAGACGGGATATTGTTTTATTATCAACAAAAAAAAGCCCGTTGAACTGCTTAAAATGTATATAGAAATATGGTTATCCCCCTGACACACCAAATTTTTGCAAGCAAACAGGGCAGATGCGGGAAATCGGTGTGCCGCATAGCCCCTCCCCTACGTAAGGGCAGAGGGTTTGGGGTTGGGTCGCCCTTTGCCAAGAACGCTCAATTATCCTTTTGTTTACCGTTTTTTAGTTGGTGTGCTAAAGGGATAGTCATATAAAAAAATTCGGGATGCGAACATATCCGCACCCCGATATTTACTATGTGACCATTAGGATATTATTTCACTTCCACGCGGAACGCTCTGCTGCTGAGACTGCTCGTATCCCATTCACCGTTCACTTTGGCACAAACTATCATCGTATATGTGCCTTTGCTCAGCTTGGGAGATGTGAAGCTCGTTACGTTTCCGTTGAACTGAGCCTGAACTCTCCACTTGTTGTTCTGATATACGGCGATACCGTACTTCTCGGCATCGGGTACGCGGGTCCATTTCAGCTTTATCTGATCTCCCGAGACCTCCGAAGTTACTCTCGGGTATTTTGATACCGCTGGAGTTACCGTGACCGCATTTGAAAAGTCCTGCTGCCACCTGCCGTCAACCATTGCGATAACAGCCACTTTGTAATTTGTACCCGCTTTGAGGTCGTTCAGCACATAAGAATTGCTGAAACCCTCAGTGAGTATCTTCCACTTTCCGTCTGCGTAACCGCACACAGCATACTTCTTAGCGCCCTCCGTCTTTGTCCAGTCCAGCTTGACGCAGCCGTCGCCCTTTGTGTAAGTTATTCTTATGTCATTTGCACGGCTGAATACGGGTGAATTCTTTCCCTTTGTCCATGTATTCAGATCGGAACCGTCACCTGTATAGAACAGGAAATGCGAAAGACCTTCCTTGTTGCTTTCGGTCATATCCTCAAGATATGTACTTACTTCCCTGAGTATCGCCGACATATTATTCTTGTTGTCATTGAGATACTTTACAAACATATCGGAAGTCATTCTGTCGGCAGTTACGGAGTGATCGTTGATCTCCTCACCCACAGTCGTTCCCGAGGCTTTCTTCTGCGCAGAGTCCTTCCCTGCTGTCTTCTGTGCGGCACTGCCGTTATAGCAGCATTCATAGTCCACAGCGATACCTGCGATCCTTCCGTTGATGCCGCCCACATCGACAGTGGTAACGAGCGATTCAACATTTCCGTAAGTGTAGCAGTTGATATTCGTTCCGCCCGACATACCCGTAAGACCGCCTACTGTTGCTTTATTGTTGCTTTCGGCATCGGCAGTGATATCTCCCAGAGTATAGCAGTTTATCTGTATGGAACGGTTCGTCATGCCTGCCAGTCCGCCGGCGTATACCGATGATGTTCCCGTGAAAGCATTGATGTTTGTATCGGTATAACAATCTGTGATCGTGCCGCGAAGTGCGCTGCCCACAAGTCCGCCTACTCTTGCAAAGGATTCTTTTGTTCCCGCATTTATCGTTCCCTCTACCGAGCAGTTATCTATAACAAAACCGTTCTGCGCCCAAGCTGCGATACCGCCCACGTTTGCTTCATAGCGGGACTCAACATTGATGGATACGTCTTTCAGCCTGATATTCTTTATCGTTACAAGCCTTTCGTCAGCCGTGGGAGTGAGATTTGTATCATGCTCTCCCGCCGCAAGCCCGAACAGACCCGAAAGATATATATCCGCAGGCTTGTCCTTACTGCCTATGGTCAGACCTGTTATAGTATGATCTCTGCCGTCAAAGTTTCCTCTGAAAGGATATACAGCGAAATTCTCCTTCTGCCCGTTTATCTCCGCCTGTATAGCATGACCGATGGGGAGCCAGTCTTCACCCGAAAGAGTAATATCACTGTCAAGCGCGAACCACACGTTCTCCCAGTCAACATCATCGTTCACAGCTTCCGCGATATACCTGAGCTGTTTTTCCGTCTTTACGAGATATGGTTCTTTTTCAGTGCCCTTTCCCCCTGCGAATACCGATACATCAGCAGTAGCGTAAGTTGTCTTATCGTTATAGGTGGATTTTTCCTTTGCGGTTTTCAGCGCATTTTCATAGGCTTCTCCCGAAGATGAACCATCGGAGGACTTGATATTTGTGATCTCGCCGTCCCTGACTGTGATGGCAACTACCACCTTCTTTTCGCTGTCACGTCCGTACCATACACCGTCATTCAGTTTAAGCTCGGGCTTTACGACTATTTCAGCTTCCGGCTGAACATATTCCGCCGATACATTCTCTGCGCAAAGAGTTACCTCGCCGTCGGTATACTGCCATTTTTTCAGCTGATCCTTTGATATGCCGAACTGAGTTATCTCAACAGGGAAAGCTGTAAAATTAGCGTTCAGCTTATCGGCGATCTCCTTGTAGTTCTTAGCGTTGTATGCTTCGTTGCCTGATACCACACCGCCTGTGTATACCATTCCGTCATCACTCACGCCCGAGGATACCCTTGTTCCCACATCTGCAACGGGGTCAACTATCGTACTGCCTATCTTCATCTGTGCTTCGCCGTTGTAATAGCAGTCATAGCTATATTATACTCCGCTACATTTCCAGAGTCCAGCATATTGGGATAATTGTAATAATTCTTGTACAAGGCGCAGCAATCACAGAAAAAGCCTCGGT
>NZ_CACWPP010000063.1 GCF_902762735.1 uncultured Ruminococcus sp. | reverse complement strand
CTGACAGCTTAATTATTATAGCATGTTATGCTCCATTTGTCAAGTAAAAGAAATTTGTCTCTTTTACGAAAATTATATCGAATTTGCACAAATCAAGTCTGCCCCAAAAAACGCAGCCCGCTTTTACACGGACTGCGCACTTATTTATATCAGGGTATACTCCCCTATTTCAGCCTTACTACCTTATCGAACAGGATATGGAACTTATCCTCAAAGCTCCAGTTGATATGCCAGTGCCCCGTAAACCACTGCTTAAAATCCAGCTTGCCGTAAAGCCATTCAAAATAGCCTGTCAGCTCTGCATCGTGTGTGTCCGGCGTTTTATTGATGCGGTATATCATCGACTCAGGTATCGTGTGTGTCAGCACATAGTCCACCTTGTAACCGACTTTCTCCAGATTATCTCCTGCTTCCTTATACTCTTCGGGACTCGGCTTCTCCTGCGGCCACCAGCTGTACCCCTCTGTACGCATGTACCTGTCTATCGAATATGCCCCACCAAAAGTGAAGTACTTATCGCCGTCTATCTCGAACACCTGCCCGCGCATAAGGTGGTAGATATTGTCAGCAACTTTGTGTGCCTTTCCCCCGCAGTAGTCCACCACAGGGTAACGTTCCAGCATGTCGAAGTTCTCGTGGTTTCCGTCAACGAACAGTATGGTGAACTTCTCTTTTGCCAGCTTTTTCAGGTTTATCTCGCTCTCACTGCCCACACTCCAGACAAATCCGAAGTCGCCGCAGATGATGACCGTGTCTCCCTCCTTCACTCCCGCTGCCGCAAAGCGATCAAGTGTATCGTCGTAAAATCCGTGTGTGTCGCCTGTAACGTATGTCATGCATCTTCCTCCTCAATGACTTTTTCGTTCGCATGCGCATAGCATATGCGCTTTGGTTTAAAACTCTTTATCAGTTCCCAGTCCTTTTTAAGGGACTCGTTTTCATCGTATGCCGCAAGGTATTCCATCGGTTCAAGGTCGCCCACCAACGCCTCGCCGCTGTCCAGTATGACAGATACACTGTCCTCGCTGTGGCTGGGTGTCGGTACTATCTCCCCTGCTATGCCCAGCTTTTGCAGGAACTCCCTGCTCTGCCGACAGCTTATCACTTCCGCCTTGCTTTCGTCTATGGGCTGAACGTTCAGCCGCTTGTCACGGGCGAATATCCTGTCCGCAAAATGCACAAAGCCCACCTGCCTGTCCGCCAGCAGAAGTTTCACGCCCTGTGCCGTCAGCTCGCTTATCAGCCCCATATGGTCGGGGTGGAAATGCGTGGCAAGCACATAGTCTATATCCTCCACCCTGATGTTATGCTGTTTTATCGCTCGGTAGAATGCCTGCATCGTCCCCGCGTAGTCGGTGTCCACCAGCAGACTTCCGCCCTCGCCCTCTATATAGAATGTATTTATATTACCGTATCTTAACTTTATCATCGGATTCACCCTTTCTTTGTCATTTTCAGTCATCTCCGCCCCGCGTTTGCCATTCTCCCCACGACCTCATCATATAACAGATCCCAATTTGGTTGTGTATTGTTCCCCCGCCGAAGACTGGGGAACAATACAAAAAAACAGCCATTTTGTATCATCAGCAATACACATCAAAATTGGGAGTATAACAAAAAAGAGGACTGCATCACACAGTCCTCTCAAAGCATATTTAGCTGAATTTCGGTTCGCAGGTCAGATTAACGCCTAAACGCTTGAATATCCTCTCGTCCACCGCACTGAGTATAACAGTCGAATGCACTTCACAGCCGCGCAGCTTTTCAAGCTGTTCCATAGCACGTTTTGCATTTTCATCGGTGGCGGCGCAGATAGACAGTGCTATCAGCGTTTCATCTGTATGTATCCTGGGGTTGTTGTTGCCGAGATGATTTATCTTAAGGTTCTGGATAGGCTCGATGACATGGGGCGACATCAGCAGTACGCTGTCATCTATCTCGCCGAAATATTTCAGCGCATTCAGCACCAGTGCCGAACATGCACCCAGCAGATTTGAGGTCTTGCCTGTGATTATAGTGCCGTCAGGCAGTTCCATCGCGGCGGCGGGAGCGCTTGTTTCCTGCTCTTTCGCGAGAGCGGCGGCAACTGCCTTTCTGTCAGCGGTGCTGACTTTTGCCTGGTTCATCAGCATTTCCAGCTTGTATGTATCTTCTTCGGAAACTATGCCTTTCTTTCTGTCGCAGAGAGCGGCATAGTAGCGGCGGATTATCTCCTGCTTAGCGGCTTCACGCACCACTTCGTCATCAACGATGCAGTTTCCCGCCATATTTACGCCCATGTCAGTCGGTGACTTATAGGGCGACTCACCCAGTATATTCTCGAACATCGCATTCAGCACAGGGAAGATCTCAACGTCACGGTTGTAGTTAACGGTGGTCTGCCCGTATGCTTCGAGATGGAACGGATCTATCATATTAACGTCATTCAGGTCAGCTGTTGCAGCCTCATACGCCAGATTGACGGGGTGCTTCAAAGGAATGTTCCATATGGGGAAAGTCTCGAACTTTGCATAGCCCGCGTTTACTCCCCTCTTATGCTCGTGGTAGAGCTGTGAAAGACAGGTAGCCATCTTTCCGCTTCCGGGACCGGGTGCGGTGATAACGACCAGCTTTCTTGATGTTTCGATATAGTCGTTCTTGCCGTAACCCTCATCGCTCATTATCAGCGACAGGTTAGAGGGATAACCCTCGATAGCGTAATGATGATACACCTTTACGCCCAGCGCCTCCAGCCTCTTCTGAAAAGCCACAGCCGAACGCTGACCCTCATATCTTGTCAGCACCACCGAGCTTACATAAAGCCCTATCTTTGTGAACACGTTATAAAGCCTTATAACGTCCACATCGTAGGTTATTCCCAGATCGCCGCGTATCTTGTTCTTCTCGATGTCTCCCGCATTGATGACTATGACTATCTCAGCCTCGTCCTTCAGCTGCAAAAGCATCTGCAATTTGCTGTCAGGCTTGAAACCGGGCAGAACGCGGGAAGCGTGGAAATCATCATACAGCTTTCCGCCGAACTCCAGATACAGCTTGTCGCCGAAGTTCGCTATCCTCTCACGTATACGCTCGGACTGCATTTTCAAATATTTGTCATTATCGAAACCTATCTTACTATTGCTCATAAACATTCCCTTTTCTATCAGTAAAAACTTTGCTCATACAACTCTGATTATACCACTTTTCACGCCTTTTGTCAACAAATGTCTGCACAAAAATCAAAAAAACAGCACACCCGCAGATGTACTGTTTTCCGTAATTATTGCGTTTCTGTATAAACAGTGTGAATGCTCTGTTGCCATTTCCTGACAGCTCTTCCGCACCTACTTTATCTTAGCCAGAGCCGCATTCTTGTATTCGGGGTCATCTGTGACTTCCTTTATTACCTTGATAAAGTCGGGGAAAGTTACAGCAGTGTTCTCGTTGCTGAGTTCTATCTCGGCTATGGCTTTATCCTGCCGGAAAGGGTAAACATCTGTCCCGCAGTACAGATCGTTCTCCGACAGCAGTATCTTGTCTTGCGTCTCTTCCGCACCTACTTTATCTTCGCCAGAGCCGCATTTTTGTATTCGGGGTCATCTGTGACTTCCTTTATTACCTTGATAAACTCGGGGAAAGTTACAGCAGTGTTCTCGTTGCTGAGTTCTATCTCGGCTATGGCTTTATCCTGCCGGAAAGAGTAAACATCTGTCCCGCAGTACAGATCGTTCTCCGACAGCAGTATCTTGTCCCGCGTATCTTCCGCACCTACTTTATCTTAGCCAGCGCCGCATTCTTGTATTCGGGGTCATCTGTGACTTCCTTTATTACCTTGATAAAGTCGGGAAAAGTTACAGCAGTGTTCTCGTTGCTGAGTTCTATCTCGGCTATGGCTTTATCCTGCCGTAAAGGGTAAACATCTGTCCCACAGTACAGATCGTTCTCCGACAGGCGTTCCCTTGTCTTGCGTATCTTCCGCACCTACTTTATCTTAGCCAGTGCCGCATTTTTGTATTCGGGGTCATCTGTGACTTCCTTTATTACCTTGATAAAGTCGGGGAAAGTTACATCAGTGTTCTCGTTGCTGAGTTCTATCTCGGCTATGGCTTTATCCTGCCAGAAAGGGTAAACATCTATCTCGTAGTACAGGTTGTTCTCCGACAGGCAGTATCTTGTCTTGCGTATCTGCCTGCGGGTAGTGTCAGCGTCCAGCAGCAGCGAGAGATATTCCTCCTGCGTCAGCCTGCGCTCTATCTCCAGCCGCTTCATATCGGTGACGGTCCTTTTCTCGGTCAGGTAGTAGACGAAATTCCCGTCTGCACCGCGCTGACGCACCCTCACCTCACTGCCGTTCTCCGACTTCAGATAGGTCTGTATTATCTCCACCCTCGAACAGTTCGGCAGAGCCTCCAGCATATCCGTGTCGGGGTATTCTATCAGGAACTTTCGCTCTATCTCCAGCGGTTCGGGTTCACCCAGAAAAGCTGTTATCTCAGCTATCAGCCTCTGCATCTTGCCCTCAAAATCGGTGGAATTGTCGATCACACGCAGATGCGGGTGACCCGTCCATGCGGCTATGAGCTTTTCATCTATCGCCCTCGCCTGTTCGGGAGTTTCGGTTCGTGCGGAATTGTTTGCCAGCGTATAGAAGCTCTCAGCGCCCTTAGCCGCCGTCACCAGATGGAAAACAGCGTCATAGTTGTCACGCATCTGCACCTCGTTCATGCCCACAAAGCCCAGCACCTCCGCGAACTCTTCCTTTGACATGTAAGCCTTGTTATCCAGCGCTCCCCTGTCGCACACCACAAGAAATTTCTCTCCGACCATGCCCTCAGCCGCCCGCATGAATGCACGTTCTTTTGTCATCTGCAGCTCAAACAGACACTTCTGGAAATCCACATTTGCAGCACATGTGACGGGCGAAACGCCGCCGTTTATCAGCTCACTGGCAGTCTCGGGAATGAAAAGCACCTTGTAGCCCAGCTTATCCAGTTCTTTCATTATGCGGCTCATGGCGGTGGACTTTCCCCCGCATGGACCGCCTGTTATCACTATCTTTTTAATATCTTTCATATCAACGCCCCCTTGTAAGACTGTGAAACAGTCCTCTGATGATATTATAATACAGTTCGGCATCAAAGTCAACATCAGCGCGTACATTAACACGAAAATTCAGTTTTCGCAAGATGCAAAGATATACGCCAACCACCTTAAGTTCTGTAAAACCGCCGTTTTGTGGTGTGTCAGCGGGATAACCACGAAAAAATATCCCGCTCCGCACATGTCGGAGCAGGATACACATAATACAGCCGTCTGTCAGAATTGCTCTCCGTGAGCTTTTTCAGTCAAGATAAATGCCGCTTACAGGGTCGTCCTGTATTTTCAGGAATTTCTCGTCCACGAACACCGCCGCCCAGCCCAGTTCTTCATTCCATGGGCAGTTGAGTGTCAGCAGTACACAGAAAGGCACGTTCTGTGACTCATACGGCGTATCGCCCGACTCGCTTTTTGCATATATGGCATCTTCTTCCGCAGATATAGTCACATCTTTGCCCACATATTCGATAAACTCTTCGGGCGAGCTGAATTCACGCCAATATTCCCTGGATTCTTCGTGGTCATCGGGTCCCCACTGTTCATACATGTTATCGTAGTAAAAGCGTATAAACGCTTCCAGCATCTCCCTTTCAAGTTCGGGCGACCATTTTTCAATCAGCCTTTTGCAGTATTTCTCGCACTCTTCTTCATTGTCAAATGAAGGCTCTATCTCAAACTCCTCAGGGTCAAGCAAACAACCGTTCATCATTTTTATCCTCCTTGTATATCAGCAGAATGCCATAGTATTTCAAACGATGGCATGAAATACTATGGCAAAACTATCTTTTTTTTATTTTTCCCAATTTTGTTCTGTATTGCTAATCCCTTAAATTCACCAAAGAGCAACTCAAAATTATCAACTAGCCGAACGTTTAGCAATACACTTCCGAATTGGGATTTTTACTTTCTTAGTCTGTAACAGCGTTCTTAGCGATAACATCTGCCACCAGATTTGCAGGAAGCGGCTCATATCTTACCTTCTCGAATGTGAATGAACCTCTGCCCTGTGTCATCTGTCTCAGGGTCAGTGTGAAGTCCTGCATCTCTGCCATCGGAACTTCTGCCACTATCTCGGTCAGACCGTGCTTTTCGGTGGGGTTCATGCCGAGAACTCTTCCGCGCCGCTTATTAAGTTCGCCCATCATGTCGCCCGTATTGTCATCGGGAACTATAACGTTCAGCGCACCGATAGGTTCAAGCAGGATAGGCTCAGCCTGTCTCAGACCTTCCTTATAAGCGATGGAAGCCGCCATCTTGAATGCCATTTCGGAAGAGTCAACAGGGTGGTAAGAACCGTCCACCAGTATAGCTTTAAGACCAACTACGGGGAAGCCTGCCAGCACGCCCTTCTTGACGCTCTCCTGCAAGCCCTTCTCAACTGCGGGGAAGAAGTTCTTAGGTACAGCGCCGCCGAACACCTTTTCCTCGAATATCAGTTCGTCAGATACGCAAGGCTCGAACTCTATCCATACATCACCATACTGACCGTGACCGCCCGACTGCTTCTTGTGTCTGCCCTGTACCTTGACCTTCTTGCGGATAGTCTCGCGGTAGCTTATCTTAGGTGGAGCAACATTCATTTCAACGCCGAAATCGTTCTTCAGCCTGCCCTGAACAGAATCCAGATGCAGACTGCCCAGTGTGCTGAGTATCATCTCGTTGGTAGACGGGTCAAGCTCATATCTGAGAGTCAGATCCTCTTCCAGCAGTCTGCTTATAGCCGCCGAGATCTTGCTCTCATCGCCCTGCTTGGTAGCCTTTACAGCCATCTTGTAGCAAGGCTTCGGGAACTCTATCGCAGGGAACTTAACTACTCTCGAAGCATCGCAGATGGTGTCATTTGTGTTGACGTTCATCTTGCTTGCAACTACTATGTCGCCCGCGCCTGCTTCGGTGACATCAAGCTGTTTTTTGCCCAGCAGACTCATCAGCTTGCCGACCTTCTCGGTGCTGCCGCTGGTGGCGTTAACGACCTCCATATTGGGTTTGAGTGTACCTGCGAACACCTTGATGAATGACATCTTGCCCACGAACGGATCGGCAACTGTCTTGAACACAAATGCCGCCAGCGGGTCACTTTCTCTGCACTCGATCTCAACAGCATCGCCGTCAGCGCTCTCGCCCACCATAGCGTCCTTTTCGGAGGGAGGAGGCAGCAGCAGGTCGATCTCTTTCAGAAGCATATCAACACCCGAAAGATCGGTGGAAGAAACGCAGGTAACAGGTGTTATGACACCTGCGTTCATGCCCTTGTGTATACCGTCAATCAGCTCTTTCTGAGTGAACGCCTCACCCGAGAAGAACTTATCCATCAGCTCTTCATCTGTCTCTGCGACCGCTTCCGAAACTGCCTCTATCAGACCGTCGATACGGTATTCCATCTTCTCGGAGACCTCTGCGGTGGGCATATCTGTTTCAACAGCCTTGCCGTCCACATACTTATATGCTTTCATCTCTATCAGATTGATGTAGGATACTATCTTCCTGTCAGCGATAACAGGTACGACAACAGGGCAAACGGTAGGACCGAACTCGGTCTTTAACTGTGTGAAAACGTTGTTGAAGTTCGCATTCTCGTCATCTATCTTGGTAACTACGAACATTGTGGGCTTGCCGAACTTCTTTGCGCATTCATAAGCCTTGTGTGTGCCCACCTTTACGCCCGACTTAGCGGAAACTGTTATCATCGTGCAGCCGCTGGCATAAATGCCCTCCACCATGCCGCTCTCATAGTCGAACAGACCGGGTGTGTCCAGCAGATTGACTTTCAGCTCACCTGTCTCCATAGCCGCCAGTGATGTATATACCGAACACTTGCGCTTTATCTCGTCAGCGGTATAATCGGAGACCGTTGTGCCGTCCAGCACCTTGCCCAGTCTGTCAACAGCGCCGCTCTTATATAACAATGCCTCAGTCAGTGAGGTCTTGCCCGACCCTGCGTGACCTGCTATGGCAATATTCTTGATCTTTGTACTGTCAAACTTTTTCAATGTGATTCGCTCCTATCTGTGACTTTGTGTCTTTATATTTACGCGCCGAATTTTTGATAGTGAAATATATACAAAAACTCACAATCGCATAATGTAATTATATACTATTTCAGCTAAAATAGCAATAGCATTATCAAAAAAACTTTTCGTGATTATGAACAAAATTTAAAGCGAATATTTTACATTTGCGTTAAAAATCTGTCTTTTCAGCTTAAAATTTGTGTAAACTTATACCAATTCACAAATTCAGAGCCTCCCGCATACTATAAAGCAAAGACCTGACAGGGGGTTAAGACATGAACGAAAAAACAATATTATGCGCAGGCGGCGACCTGCGTTTTTCCTATATGTGCAGATCGCTTTCCCGACGCGGCAGGATATACGCACTGGGGCATGACAGCATTTCAGAGGTCACTGCGCTCTCATCGCCCGAAGATATGCCGTGTGCAGCTGATGTGCTGGTGCTGCCGATGATGTCGGGCGGGCTGAACGTCAGTATAAGCGGCAAAGAAGTCAGCTTTGCAAGACTTACGCGCTGTCTTGAACAGGGAGCACTGGTTCTCGGCGGCAGGCTTTCACCCGAACAGAAAGCATATTTCGAGAGCGGCGGCTTTGCCTGCGAGGATTACTTCTCACGCGAAAGTCTTGTTGTAAAAAACTGTCTGCCCACCGCTGAGGGCGCTTTGCAGATCGCGCTGAACGAGACCGCAGACACTGTTTTCGACAGCAAAGTGCTGGTGCTGGGCTTCGGGCGAACGGCTAAGTGCTGTGCAAGGCTTTTCAATTCGGCGGGAGCGCACTGCACTGTCTGCGCCCGCCGTCCCGAAGCCCGCGCAGATGCATTTACACAGGGATTTGACAGCTTTCACCCTGTCAGACTTGCCGCCCGTGCAGGGGCTTTCGATATTATCATCAACACCGTCCCCGCCCTGATGCTCACCGATAACGTGCTGACTTCTGTACAGAAAAGCGCCCTGATAATAGACCTTGCATCTGCACCGGGCGGAACGGACTTCAGCTCCGCCAAAAGACTTGGGATAAAAGCGGTACACGCCCTTGCACTGCCCGCAAAGACAGCTCCCGCAGCGGCAGGCAGGCTTATCGCCGAAACGATAGAAGAGATACTTGACGAAAGGGGATAACCAATTGCTTACAAAAAACACCCTCGCAGGAGTGCGGATAGGCTACGGCTTATCGGGCAGTTTCTGCACTTTTGAGAAAAGTTTTGCGGCTGCCGAACGCCTGCGCGACATGGGCGCAGAGCTGCTGCCGATAATGTCATTCAACGCCGCTTCCATCGACACACGCTTCGGCAAAGCGGCTGACCATATAAAACGCCTTGAAAAGATAACGGGCAGGTCTGTTATCACAACCATAGAAGCCGCCGAGCCTATCGGTCCGAAAAAGCTGTGTGACGTGATGGCAGTCGCACCATGTACTGCCAACACAGCGGCAAAGCTGGCGATGGGCATCACCGACACGCCGCTGACTATGGCGGTAAAAAGCCATCTTCGCTGCGGCAGACCTGTGGTCATAGCCATCTCCACCAACGATGCGCTTTCGGCATGTGCGAAAAATCTCGGGCTTTTGCAGAACTGCCGCAATTACTACTTTGTGCCCTATTCTCAGGACGACTGCATAAACAAGCCCGCATCGGCTGTGGCAGACTTCTCGCTCATCGAACAGACCATCGCCGCCGCCCTTGACGGTTTGCAGTTACAGCCCGTGCTTCGCTGAGACCTGCATAGCTGCGGGGCAGTTGTCTGCCCCCTGCGGCTTTGCATTTACACTCATTACATATCCGAAATGAGATGCATGACCGCCGCACACACGCCCTCCCCCGCCCGAACAGCCTTTCTGTCAAAAAAAAATATCCGCCCATCGGGACGGATACTTTCATACTCAAATTACTCAGCCTGAGGAGCACCAACAGGACATGTGCCTGCGCAAGCACCGCAATCCAGACATGCAGAAGCGTCGATAACGCACTTGCCGTCAGCCTCAGAAATAGCACCTACGGGGCACTCAGCCATGCAAGCGCCGCAGCCGATGCAATCGTCATTGATCTTATAAGCCATAGTAAAATACCTCCTTGAAAGTCTTGTTTCGGAGTATCGCGAGCGTCCCCGCCCGTTCCTCTTACAAGTACTATAATATCACATTTTCACAAAAAGTCAAGGGGCTTTATGAAAATTTAATGAAAAATTAATAAACGATTAGTTAAGACTAACCAATTCAACAGTTAGTCTTATATAACCTTTCTGCCGTTGCATACCTCTTTACCCGCTATGTCGAGATACCCGCGTAAAAAGGCTGTTTTCTCCTGTTCTGCATCAGTTGTAAACAAAGCAAGCCGCACCGCTCAACGCTCTGTTTTTCTATAAACGAAGCGCCTGTAAGTTAACTGCGGTTAACATTCAATTCATAAAAAGCGCCGCCCTCTCGGACAGCGCTCATCTTGTATCATAAACTTATATCAGAACTTTGCCAGCTCATCTGCCGACAGCAGTTTGAAGCCTGCATCATTCAGTGCTTCGATGGCGTTCTCGTTGCTGTCAACACGGATTATCAGACATGCTGTCACCTCAGAGGGGTTCAGGAAAGCCGAATACATGTACTCAACGCTGATATTCGCCTTGTACAGCGTTTTCATTATTGCCGCCATGCCGCCCGGCTTGTCCTCAGCGGTCACAGCTATCACGTTTGTGACCTTCACCAGATAGTCAGCCGCTTTCAGGCATTCTATCGCCTTGTCGGTATCATCGACTATCAGCCTGAGAATACCGAAATCACTGCTGTCAGCGGTAGTGATAGCCCTGATGTTTATATTGCCGTTCTTCAGCGCCGCCGTAACTTCCGACAGTCTGCCGGGCTTGTTCTCAACAAATATGGAGATCTGCTTTATCGTCATTTTCTTACCTTCTTTCATTTTTTGTCAGCCGCTGTGCGCGTCAGCTCAGACCAGCTTTCTCTTGTCTATGACTCTTACCGCCTTGCCCTCGCTTCTCGGTATGCTCTTAGGCTCTACAAGACTTATCTTCGCCTTTATGCCCAGTATCTGCACGATGTCTGCGCTCAGCTTCTTTTCAAGCTGTGAAACCGATTTGATGGTATCGTCGAACATCTCGTCGCTCAGCTCGACCTTTATCTCGAAGGTGTCAACGTTGCCCACCCTGTCTACCACTATCTGGTAATTAGGTGTAGCATTGAAGTCCTTAATAAGCACAGTCTCTATCTGCGACGGGAACACGTTTACGCCCTTGATTATCAGCATATCATCGCTTCTGCCCATCGGCTTGCACATCTTGACCAGCGTTCTTCCGCAGGAACATTTGCCGCGTGTCAGCACACAAATATCTCTTGTGCGGTATCTCAGCAGAGGGAAGGCTTCCTTTGTGATGCTTGTGAACACCAGCTCGCCCTTTGAACCCTCAGGCAGCACCTCTCCCGTGTCGGGGTCGATTATCTCGGCTATGAAGTTATCCTCGTTGATGTGCATACCTGTCTGCTCTTCGCACTCAAACGCCACACCTGGACCCGAAGTCTCGGTCAGACCGTAGATGTCGTAAGCCTTCAGCCCCAGCGACTTCTCTATCTCCTGCCTCATCTCCTCAGTCCAGGGTTCAGCACCGAAAATGCCCGCTTTCAGTTTGAGTTCATCGGGAGATATGCCCATCTCCTTTACAGTTTCGCCAATATAAGCCGCATAAGAGGGCGTACAGCAAAGTATGGTCGTGCCCAGATCCTGCATGAACTGTATCTGTCTTTCTGTGTTGCCCGACGACATGGGCAGTGTGAGACATCCCACCTTATGCGAACCGCCGTGAAGTCCTGCGCCGCCCGTGAACAGACCGTAGCCGTAAGCCACCTGCAAAACATCTTCCTTATTGCCGCCTGCCGCAGTTATGGCACGCGCCACGCAGTTTTCCCACATGTCAACATCGTTCTGTGTGTAGAAAGCCACCACCCTCTTGCCTGTGGTGCCGCTGGTGGACTGTATGCGCACGCACTCAGACTTCGGCACAGCCAGCATGCCGTCGGGGTAATTGTCACGCAGGTCAGCCTTAGAGATAAAAGGCAGCTTGTGCAGATCCTCAACGCCCTTAATATCGTCGGGGGTCACACCCTTTTCCTCCATCAGCCTGCGGTAGTAAGGCACATTGTCCCACACATGTCTGACCTGCCTGACCAGTCTTTCGTTTTGCAGAGCGGTCATCTTGTCACGTTCCATTGTTTCAATGTCCTTGTCCCAATAGATTTTTTCTGCCACCGGAAATCAACTCCTTCAAATGATTTAACGGGTCGTCCCGCCATTTTTTTACTGTTCTTGCTTTTATTTCCTTTGCTGTCATACCGTTTTAAACTGCTAAATCGGTATGACCGCAAACACCCGCTTTCCCAATATTGCAGGGAAAGCGAGATATACGTGTCATTCAGTTGTTTCGGCTTCCCCCGCAGAAGCATACTGCCGCCGCGAAGTTCTGCCTTATCTCAGGCATCAAGCCTGTTCTCTGCCCAGCGCGAAAGCCTTTCTGTTAAGTTCAAGGAACTTTGCAGGAACACAGTGTTCCAGCGCCGCCTGCCATACGTCCTCAGAGAAATCCATCTTTTTGGACACAACGCCCATCAATACAACGTTTGAAGCCTTAGAAGTACCTGCCTGCTCAGCCAGTGTCAGCGCATCGACATCAATCACGCTTATGCCCTGTGCTTTCAGCTTTGCGATTATCTCATCGGGATAAACAGCAGTGCCGTTGATGACAGGCATCGGGTCTATCTGCTGGGTGGAAGTCACGATATGACCGCCCTTTTTGAGGTACTGCACGTATCTTGCGGCTTCCAGCTGTTCAAAGCTGATGATTATGTCCGCCTCACCCTTTTCAACAACAGGCGAATATACCTTATCGCCGTATTTTACATATGTAACTACCGAGCCGCCGCGCTGGCTCATGCCGTGTACCTCACTGACTTTTACATCAAAGCCCTGCGAAAGCAGCACGTTGCCCAGTATCCTTGATGCCAGCAGCGAACCCTGTCCGCCAACGCCGACTATCATTACAGATTTAGTTTCCATTTATATTACAACTCCTTTGTTATTATAATTACGTCAGCGCAAACAAAGCACATCACAGATAAGAAGATCACCTTATCTATTCAGCTCTCTCTGCGCTTCTAATAATGTCTTTGCTCATCTTCTCTTTTTTCTTATCAATGCATATCATTATGATATTATACACCATCACCAAAAAACACGGTACCGTTATTTTCCAAGTGGAGGTCAATATCTCGCCGAACTCCCTCCAGCTTATATGCGGCTCCCAAAATGTAGCTCCTGTCAATGCAAGGAGCAAACAGAATGCTACAACCAGACCGCAGACAGCGCTCAGGACAGTTCTGATGGTCGTCTTTGCTCCACTGTACTCTACGCTCCGCTTGATATTGCACACGATCACAATGATACTCGGGATGATCAGCCATGAAAGTTCGAGTGCCATTCCACCCATATTTGCATAGTTTATCCCGTTCTGAGATCTCATTACACCTGCCAAAAATACAAAGACCAAACACCATGCCAGCACCAAAACAGCGAGCCCGATGATAAGTATCCTTTTTATTACAGATCTGGTTTCCATATTATATTACAACTCCTTTGCTGACATCATCATGTTAAACCTATCATCTTATGAGGTACTGCACGCATCTTGCGGCTTCCAGCTGTTCAAAGCTGATGATCATGTCCGCCTCACCCTTATCTATTCAGATCTCTCTGCGCTTCTCATAATGTCTTTGCTCATCTTCTCTTTTTTCTTATCAATGCGTATCATTATGAGATTATACACTATCACCAAAAAACACGGTACCGTTATTTTCCAACTGGAAATCAATATATCGCAGATCAACCTCCAGCGCATACCCAATCCCCAAAATGCACCGAGCAAATAGTATGCTAGAACCGAACAGCAGACAGCGCTCAGGACAGTTCTGATGGTCGTCTTTGCTCCACTGGACTCTGCGCTCCACTTGATATTGCACACGATCACAATGATACTCGGGATGATCAGCCATGAAAGTTCGAGTGCCATTCTACCCATATTTGCATAGTTTATCCCGTTCTGAGATCTCATTACACCTGCCAAAAATACAAAGCCCAAACACCATGCCAGCACCAGAATAGCAATTCCGATGATAAGTATCCTTTTTATTACAGATCTGGTTTCCATTTATAATACAACTCCTTGTTGACATCATCATGTTAAACCTATCATCTTAAACATTTTCACGGCTCATCTTATCGCAGAATTTACCTGCCAGCAGAAAAGCTATCATCGTTGGTATCGTGTTCAGCAGTGCCGCCCAGCCGTTTGAGCCTATAAAGCGCTCCAATTTGTAGCTGTAGCTTTTCAAGTATTCACCCATATGTCCATTATTCACACGGTCGGCAGTGCAGAAAAGATATGTGCCAAACATCAATACGGACAGCACAACAAATATCCCTATCAGCACGTACTTTGATGATCCCCTGAACCATATTGCCGCAAGAATAATGATCGTCGCCAAAAGGATCGAAAGTATCAGTAACGGAAAGAGCCCTGAGTTTGGAATGTTAAACCAAACAATAAGGAACAGAGGCAGCGCGAAGACAGATCCGAATAGTATCTCCTTTGCAGACGTTCTGCCGTTTTTCGCTCTGAGATCTCTTATCAGAAAAATCGTCAGCAGAGCGGCTGATACGCCGTAGACCAGGGAAGATATTAAAAATAGCATGAAATCTCTTCCATAGTATTTGAACAAGTTCAGAGAAGTAAAAGCGAAAGATACCACACAAAGCAGTAACTCGTTTATATAAAGCACACGTTTCATAAACATCCACTCCCTTTCATCACTTTCCAATAGCGCCCAGCTTTGCCATCGCACCTATCCCGCCGACTATCGTTATCAGGTAGCCGATAACAAGATCTCTGTAAAACGAACCTTTTTCTCCGATAAGTTCCAGCAGTTCAAGCACCTTGCTGTAACATTCGCCGAAAGACATCTCACCTTCCATCGCGCGGTAAATTGCTATGCCGTAGTTGAGCCTGGTGGCAAAATACACCGATGCCAGTACTATCACACCCGCTATCACCATGCCGACTTTGCTCATGTCCTTGCCCAGCAGCAAATACCCGCCGAACGCGCCAAGAAATATGGCAACGCCGCCGATAACTGCTATCTTGCCCGCCAGTCCTATCAGGCACCATATGCCTATACCCAGCAGAGCGCCAACCAGCGCACCAACAGTGCCCATCACCTTGTTATCACTATCGTACATTTTGTTTATCTCCTTATTGTATATATTTTTCTTTTGTGAACTCTCTGCCCCGCGATGACCGCATACAGCCCCGCAGAGCAGACAGCCCGTCAGCACCGCAGACAAACTGCGGCGCACAGTTATTCAGATCAGTCGCTGCCCTTGATAGCGCCCAGTTTGCACATCTCGGTGCAGATGCCGCAGCCTACACACTGAGTATGGTCTATCACCATCTTCTTGTTGTGGATAGAAATTGCGGGACAGCCTATCTTCAGGCACTGCTTACAGCCAACGCACTTATCCTGATCGCAGTGCAGTGCAGGCTTGTGCTTAACGTATTTCAGCAGAGCGCAGGGTCTCCTTGAAATGATGACAGAAGGCTCTTCCTTAGCCAGTTCTTCCTTGATGACAGCTTCTGTCTCAGCCATGTGATAAGGGTCTACCACACGCACGCTCTTTATGCCGATGGCGTGACAGAGATCTTCCAGATTTACAGCCGCCGCAGGGTCGCCCTTGAGGTTCTTGCCTGTGGTCGGGTTCTGCTGGTGACCCGTCATGCCTGTTATGGAGTTGTCAAGTATTATCACAGTTGAGTTGGTTGCATTGTACGCGATGTTCACCAGACCTGTCATACCGCTGTGCATGAAAGTCGAGTCACCGATAACAGCAACAGACTTCTTCTCAGCATCTGCGCCCAGCGCCTTGTTGAAGCCGTGCAGTGCAGATATGGACGCGCCCATGCAGATAGTGGAATCCATCGCGCAAAGAGGTGCGGTAGCGCCCAGTGTGTAACAGCCTATATCGCCCGAAACATTTACTTTCAGCTTGCTCAGGCAGTAGAACAGACCTCTGTGAGGGCAGCCCGCGCACATTACAGGCGGTCTTACAGGTACAGTGTCCTCAAATGTATCAAACTCGGGCTTTATGCCCAGTACCTGCTCGCGGATCTTGGTCTGGCTTATCTCGCCCAGCCAGCCGAACAGTTCCTTGCCCTGACAGTCTATGCCGTTCTTCTTGCAGTGTGTTTCGATGACATCATCAAGCTCTTCAATAACGATGACGCGCTTGCACTTTGCGGCGAAATCCTTGATTATCTGTACAGGCATCGGGTTGACGATACCCAGTTTCAGGTAATTAACGGTGTCGCCCAGTGCTTCTTTAGCGTACTGGTAGCAGATGCCTGCGGTGATAACGCCTATCTCAGCGCCGTTGTCCTCGACCGTGTTAAGGGGACATGACTCACCATACTCAGCGATAGCCCTCATCCTGTCCTCAACTATGGGGTGTCTGCGGATAGCGTTGCCGGGCATCATAACGTACTTAGCTGCATTCTTCTCGTAGGGGATAGGCTCGCGCTCTTCCCTGTCGCACAGCTCAACTGCCGACTGCGAGTGCGCAACTCTGGTGGACATTCTCACGATGACAGGCACATCGAACTTCTCCGAAAGCTCGAAAGCCATCTTTGTGTACTCCTTGCACTCAGCAGAGTCGGAAGGCTCTATCATCATGGTCTTTGAAGCCGCCGCGTGGTGGCGCGAATCCTGTTCGTTCTGCGAAGAGTGCATTCCGGGATCATCGGCAACAGCGATTACCATGCCGCCTGTTACGCCCGTGTAGCCCGCAGTGTAAAGAGGGTCAGCGGCAACGTTCAGACCAACGTGCTTCATGCCGCAGAAGCTCCTCACGCCCGCGATGGAAGCGCCCAGCGCTACCTCCATAGCGACTTTCTCGTTAGGTGCCCACTCAGCGTAGATCTCGTCGTACTTAGCGGCAGCCTCGGTTATCTCGGTCGAGGGAGTGCCGGGATAAGAAGAAACGACCTTACAGCCCGCTTCATAAAGTCCTCTGGCAAAAGCCTCGTTGCCAAGCATCAGTGTTTTCATAGCGATCTTTCCTTTCGTGCAGGGCTGGTCAACAGCCCCATCATTGTGTTTTTCACAAGTCAGTGATACTTTTATTGATACATAAATGAATTATACCACATTTCGACCCGAATTGCAATAGGCGACGCATATTTTTATCACCCGCTTGATCTCCGCTGTCTAATATACGTTTGGAGAGCATCATTTTTATGGTGATTTTTCATGTAATTTTTCACAAATTTGCAGTCCGCATTCTGTTAACTTTCCACAATCGGGTGACTGTTTAGCCGATCACACCATAATAAAGTCCAAATTCCGGTGATCTCGCCACCGCCATATGCCCCACCTCACAGGAACATCCGCGACAAACTCAGCACCCACGCCAAAAAGCTCCCCAAAACACAGCATTTTCCGCCCCTCTCACAGACTTTCACCGCGCAAATCTCCAAGCATCACTTCCGCACATCAAAATAGCAACACACAGTCACTCCCCCGCATGAACTCCCCAAAACACGGCATTTTCCGCCCCTTCCGCAGACTTGCACCGCGCAGATCCCCAAACACCACTTCCGCACATCAAAATAGCAACACACAGTCACTCCCCCGCATGAACTCCCAAAAACACGGCATTTTCCGCCCCTCCCACAGACTTTCACCGCGCAAATCCCCAAACATCACTTCCGCACATAAAAATAACCACACACAGTCACTCCCCCGCATGAACTCCCAAAAACATGGCATTTCCCGCCCCTCCACCAGACTTTCACCGCGCAAATCCCCAAACATCACTTCCGCACATCAAAATAACCACACACAGTCACTCCCCCGCATGAACTACCAAAACACGGCATTTCCCGCCCCTCCCGCAGACTTGCACCGCGCAAATCCCCAAACATGACTTCCGCACATAAAAATAACCACACACAGTCACTCCCCCGCATGAACTCCCAAAAAAGCGGCATTTCCCGC
>NZ_CACWPP010000062.1 GCF_902762735.1 uncultured Ruminococcus sp. | reverse complement strand
CCAATTTGGTTGTGTATTGTTCCCCCGCCGAAGGCGGGGGAACAATACGAAAGAACAGCCATTTTGTATCATCAGCAATACACATCAAAATTGGGAGTTCCTCATTGATAAAGGTATTTTGCAGTGGTGTGCTAAAGGGATAGTCATATTAAATAATGAACACTGCCCCGATGATGTGTCGGGGCAGTAAGTGCATAGATTAGTCCGATTAAAGTTGTATGGAATTAATCTTGACTATTCAGCTAGGATTTGATATACTTTAAATGATACGGAGGTGTTGCCGATGGACGAGCTTCATGGAAAATATGCGCATCTGCTGGATCATCTGAGGTCACTGGGAAGTGCGGCGGCGGCTTTCTCAGGCGGCGCTGACTCGGCTTTTCTGCTGGCGGCGGCTAAAGAGGCGCTGGGCGATAAGGTGCTGGCTGTCACGGCGGTAAGCCCTTCCCTGCCAAAGCGTGAACTTGCTGATGCTGAGGCGCTTTGCAGACAGCTCAGTGTGCGGCTGACGGTCTTTCAGTCAGATGAACTTGAACTGGAGGAATACCGCAAAAACCCCCAAAACAGGTGCTATTACTGCAAGCACAGGCTGTTTAGCCGCGTATTGGAGATAGCTGAGGAAAACTGCTTGGCGCATGTTATCGAAGGCTCGAACAAGGACGATGAGGGCGATCACCGTCCCGGTATGCAGGCGCTGGCTGAGCTGGGCATAATCAGCCCGCTGAGAGAATGCGGTCTCACAGAGGCAGAGATACGCAGGCTCTCGCAGGAGATGGGTCTGCCGACTTATGACAAGCCTTCGGCGGCATGTCTTGCATCGCGCATTCCCTACGGTGACGAGATAACTGCCGAAAAGCTGGGCATGGCTGAACAGGCTGAGGATATGCTCAGCGGTCTCGGTCTTAAACAGCTGAGGGTGCGCATACACGGCGATATTGCGCGTATAGAGGTACTGCCCGAGCAGTTTGATACAGTTATGGCGCACCGTGAAGAGATAGTACAAAAATTCAGACAGATAGGCTTCAGCTACATCAGCCTTGACTTGCAGGGCTACCGCATGGGCAGTCTGAATGAAACGATAAACAAGGAGGAAATTTGAAATGGCATGTTTTTTAGTACCTGCCGCTGAGGCGATAGTCACCACCATCGCGGCAAAAGTGATAAAGAAGAAAGAAGCCGACCACCATGTTGACGGCAGTGAGCATATCTCCCTTTCAGGTAAGATGGGCTGGCTCAACAATATGCTTTGGGGCGGTTCGGCTCTGCTGGCGTTTGAGCATGTGTGGCACGGCGAAGTTCAGCCGTTCTTCCCTTTCCTGACTGCGGCGAGCGACCCTGAGTCTGCCGCTGAGATGCTTCACGAAATGGCGACATCGGGCACTGCTATGGCGGCTGTGGTAACGCTGGCATGGGCAGGTCTTTGCGCGGCTGTTTCGGCTGTACAGAAGCGCGGGGACGGTAAGGAGGCGAAGGCATGACACTGCTTATCACTGTCATCGCGGCACTTATCACCACTGTTGTATGGTACACAAAGCCGCGTGCAAGGAAGCTGAAAGTCGGCAGACTGGCACTGATGTACTGGGGCGCATCGCTGATGTGGCTGGTAGATGCGGTGGTCGAGTATGCCGAACTCAGGGCTGAATACTTCACACCTGCCGCCGCTGACATGCTCAACGATGCATTTCTGGGGCTTTGCGTGGCGGCGCTGGGCGTTGTCATCTGGCTGGTGATGGTGCTGGTGAAAGACCCCGACGGCGTTGTTCGCACAGCGCTTGACAAAAGATCTGAATGAACTGCGTGATACAAGCGGGACTGTTCTGCGTGACAGTCCCGCTTTTTGTATGCGTACACCGCCGATGTTACTGTAACTGCATGTTTACGCCCTTTTGCTGACTTCTCGTCCGAACATGAAAACACCCGCTCTGCCTATTGGCAGAACGGGTCTTTCATCATAATTCTATAATATGACTATCCCTTTAGCACACCAACTAAAAATGCGGTGAACAAAAGGATAATTGAGCGCCCCATATCTTTCCCCCGCCTGCGGCGGGAGAAAGATATACGCCAAGAACCTTTAATTCTGTATAGCCGCTGTTTTTGTGGTGTGTCAGCGGGATAACCACATTTACTTTTCATGCGTGACACGCACTCCCCCAAAGACTTATCTCATACCGCCCCAAGACTTTTCAGCAGTTCATCTTTCTTTGCTTTCCAGCCGTCCCTGAAATACATGCATGCGCTCTCGTCTTTTGCCAGATAATCGTCGGGGTGGTCAAGCAGAGCCATCGCGCGGCAGCCCCCGCAGCATTCTGCTCTGTATCTGCATTCGCGGCATTCGGCAGAATGTGCCATGTAGTCACTTACACGCAGATCTGTAATATCCATGTAGCAGGAATTTCTGCCAAGTATTTTTTCCAGCGGCACTTCCAGCATATTCGGGAACAGCCTTTCTGCCGAACTGTCCGTCATCAGCATGCAGGGCATTACCTTTCCCTGCGGACTGACATACATTTCACGCCTGACATGACCGCACATCAGCGTTTTGCCAAAGTCACGCTCAGCCGCATTTTTCTCGTTGAACGAACCTGTATCACCACTGTGCTTATCACAGCTGAAAAAGCCCTCCAGCACGATAGTAAGCGGTCTGCCGTCCTCAAAATAAAAAGGGATATATCTCAGAAAAGCATCATATACCTCAGCCTGCGTCAGCCAGTGTTCTGGGTGAGCCTTCCATTCACCCATCGGCAAAGCCCTGCCTGCTTTCAGGTAATCACAGCCAAGTTCTGCCAGCAGCCTGACAGTTTCGCGCAGACAGCCGATATTTTCCCTGAACATCACCATAGATGCCCCATACACCAGCCCTCTGCGGCGGCATCTTTCCATAGCAGACCTCACATACTGCTCAGCACCGTCAACGCCCCTCAGCATGTCATGGAGATCAGCGCCGTCAAAGCTGAACTGAAATCTCGGGCGGATATGCCGCTTTTCAAGCTCGTCAAGAAAACTGTCTGTCACGAGCATGCCGTTGGTATATATGGCTGATATGACCATACCGCGCCGCAGTATCTCATCTGTCAGCCGCAGAAGATCACGCCGCACCAGCGGTTCACCGCCCGTCAGCTCTACCGCCTTTATGCCGCACCTCTCAAACGCATCGAGCATCGTCATCAGCTGACCCCAATCAGGCTCACCCTGTACACCGTGCGGCGCAGACATGAAACAGTGCCTGCATCTATAATTGCACTTCCCTGTTATCGCCCACAGCACGCTTTCCTTAAAACGCGCGTTATATGACCTGTACTGCTGTTCTGGGCGCAGGGCTTCGCCGTTTGCAGGGCATATCAAGCCGCTGTCCAGCCATTTTTTGTAAAGCCCGCGCTCTTCTTGTGACAGGCTTTCAAAGTCAATATCCGTCTTGCCGTCACAGGCTTTTATCAGCCGCCATTCATTCTCACGAAAAAACAGCGTTTTCGGCTGATAAAGATGCTGTACCGCATAAGGCAGAAGTTTCCAGCCGCGCAGTGAACAGCACTGCGCTAATATATAACACCTGATGTCCATGAGCGCCTCCCCTTTCCCTATCTTCTGCTTTTTATTATATCACAGCTGATCTGCGCCTGTCATTCACCCATATGGTGAAAAAAAGAATCCCAATTTGGTTGTGTATTGTTTCCCCGCCGAAGGCGGGGGAACAATACGAAAGAACAGCCATTTTGTATCATCAGCAATACACAACCAAATTTGGATGTGAAAAAAAGACTGCACAGAATATCTCTGTACAGTCTCTTGTCTCATATTCAGTTGACTTTTCTGCGTCGTCTGCTTCTGACAACGGCTGTTATCCCGCCGACTGTCAGTATGATAGCCGCTGCACCGCCAACGCCCAGCCAAATTCTGGTATTGCCCACTTCAAAGTGATCCACCTCGTTTATGATGTGCATATTGCCCGCCTTATCGACCAGCTTAGCACCTACCGAGTAGAAACCTGTCGGCATTGTAAGCGTCAGCTTATCATCATTTACGCTGTAAACCGCGCTGACTTTCTTGCCGTCAACTTCGACCGGCTCGCCGTTCGCGCTGATCTCCTTGCCGTTTATGTATACCACAGTTTCCTTATCATCAAGCACTTCGCTTATGTTTGTGAAAGATATGGTCTGTTCGCCCGAGCCTCTCAGCCAGCCCCAGTTTTTCAGATAATCTGGTGTTGTGCATAAAGGTTTGGTGTTGTCGATATACAGTTCACCGAGATCTATGTGTTCGCCGTCATTCTCAGCCCTCAGGTAAAGTCTGGTGTCAACGTCCTCAGTGAAGTTGGTGGTGAAATAATCACCCGGCAGTCTGTATCTGCGTGCGTTGACCATATACATATCATCATTGCTGATAATATCCTCTCCGACAGCAGTTGCACCTGTATCGGTCTCAGCTTCGGTGTCCTTGTCCACCAGCAGCAGCTTAGGCGTACTGCCTGTCTTTGAGAACATTACTATGTCCAGGTCCTCAAAGCTGGAAGGCTGTTTTGAGATAGGACCGTACTCGTCGTCCTCAAACGAATACCAGCCTGTACCGTCTTTCTTACTGCTGTTCTCGATATAAGCAAGCAGCGGAGTGTTGAGAATGCGCACATAAGTATTCTCGCTTATCTCACTCTTGTTGCCTGCCAGGTCAACAGCGTACATCTTAACAGAATACACGCCGTCATCTTCAAAATCTGGCACTGTGAACTTTATCCTGTCCTGTTCCAGCGCCTTGTCAGACTTGGCTATCTCCAGCGTCTTGTCATCTTCATAGTCAGCGTACTTCGCCTTCGACTTGCTTTCTTCGGGCTTTATCTCACCTATCTCCCTGCCGTCTTTATAGCTGGGCTTGAAAGCAGTCAGCTCATATTCGAGCCTGTAAAGATTAGTGTCTGTAAATTCAACGAAAGGCGCTTCGTCCTCCAGCCTGTCCAGGTCATACACTGCCAGTGCATTGTAATTATCATCGGTAAGTTCAGCATAGTCGCCGTCACTGCGCGCGCCCAGCACAGGAGCGGTAGTATCCACCTCGAAAACATCTGTCCTGTCAGCCGAACCTTCTTTGATGTCACCCGCGTTGCCTGCACGGTCTTCGGGCTTTATCTCTATCTTGTATACGCTGTCCTCATTAAGGTCGAACGTCAGTTTATGTGTGCTGTTCTTGTCATCGTGTGTCCAGTTGAACTCGGGCATGGTCTCCAGCCATTCCTCATCGGTATTATCCTCATCGTGACTGCTTCCCGGATATTTGCTGTAAACCTTTATATTAAGGTCGCTCTCATCAAAGTTCTTCTCTGTCACATTAACTTCAAAGGAGGCTTTCCTGTCGCCCTCATTGTTGTAATAAAGCTCTGTACTGCCGCTCACATCATCAGGCGTACCTGTCTTGAAATCAGCGAAATTATTTGTGATGACAGGCTTTGTCTTGTCGATTATAAAATGCTGACCCGCATCGTATGTACCTGCGTTGCCTGCCAGGTCGGTATACTGCACCGTCACAGTGTACTCGCCATCCTCTTTCAGCTCCAGCTTTGCAGTGTGGGCTGCGTTGTTGCCCGTGCCGCCGCCGTCAGACCATGTGACCTTCCGCTCTTCACCGTTGACCAGCACCTTAGCATCGTCCGCGCTGAAATTGCGCTCAAGTATATTGAAGTCCACCGTCTGAGCCTCATCATAATACATGCCGTTTTTCGACTTTGTGTTGCCCAGCGAAGTGCTTACGGCAGGCGCAGTCAGGTCAAGCGAATAAACAGCCGAAGTTGAGAGCTTGTTGCCCGCATTATCGGTCATGCTGATGTTTACATTGTTATCGTTCTCATCGCTCTCTACCAGCAGGCGGAAGTTTACCTCAGTTATCAGGTTAGCGTCTGTTGCTGTCACCTTCTGTTCCACGTCGGCAGTGCTTATCAGCGACATATCCTCAGTGGAAGTTCTCAGCTGACCGCTCTTGTTATCCTTTTCGATAGACCAGTCAATGTCAGCTATGCCCGAAAAACTGTCCTTTACCGTAACATCAAGCGTAAGCGGGTGATTATAGAAGCCGTTGACAGCAGTGCCGAGAGGTGTGATAGTTATAGTGGCATGCTCTGAGTGGAGCTGGCTGTCCTCAATAACAGTGCCGTCGGGTGTCTGCGTATCCGAGCTGTGACCGACATTATCAGTCACCTTAGCCGCTATATGACCCTTAAATCCCTTTTGTATCACGAACTCGGCATACACGCCGTTCTCGTCCTGCTTCAGCATTGTCGGATCGACATTCATTATGACCTCATTGCCGCCGACCTCATTTGTATAAAGTGTAACCGCCCGTATGCCCGATGACACCTCAGGGTCTCTTACATACACCCTTGCAGTAACATCAGTCTCAAAGAAATAGCCGTAAGAACCCTGATGCACGAACGGCGCATTCTCTCTGGCATTACTCAGTGTAAAAGCAGTTATCTCAGGCGTTTTATTGTCGATATAGAATTCTTCCGTATCGAACGATTCGTTGCCTGCATTATCAACTGCAATAGCTTTCAGCTTATAATGACCGTCCTGTCCTGCATTAAAAGTATATTCGGGGTCATTCTCAATGTATGCGCCGCTTTCAAATTTAACGCCGTTGTACTCTGTCTTTGTATGCAGGGGTTTGTTTGTAAGCTGATCGTACACGGTCACAGCTTTCAGACCCGATCTGAGACTGCCTTTATCGTATGCTACGACCTTGTAATCGACCTCGCTGTCATACCATTTTTTGCCATTCCCGTCCACATACTTGTAATTCTCAGCTCCGATAATATCCACAAAAGGCGGATTGTTCTCAAGCATCATCATCACCCATTTTTCAGCATTTTCGGGTGACTTGATGACCAGCTCGCCCACCTTCTCGGATGGTGAGTTCGCGGTAAATAAGTAGCTGTTCTTGTTGCCGAGACGGTCTCTTACCACGATATAGGGCTTGCCGTAATTATTCGGGCTTACATTGTTAAACACCAGCTTGCCTGTTGAACCGTCGATAGTGGCATGGTAAGTATTTCTGCCCCACACCAGATCTGCACCGCCAACGCCGCAGCCGTTCACATTGTCCTGCGCCTCTATCGCTATGGAGATGGTATCCTTGCCGTAAATGCCGAACAGCTTGTAGTTAAGCGTATTCTTATCCACACTGTACTTTACGCCCTTGATGACAGGCGCTATCTTATCGACATAGAAAACAGGGTAGCCCTTTATGCTGTTCTCGGGCTTTTTGGAGACATTACCTGCCAGGTCGCTCACTTCTGTCTCGATGGTATACTTGCCGCTGGGCATATCGACGGGAATGCTTATGGGCGCATCTTTACCGTCTGCCTTTACAAGCTCACCATCTTTAAGATGATCCTTTTCGAGGGTGTATTTTGCGGCAGTCCTGCCTTTTTCGTCTTTTATAACTACATTATAGCCTTTCAGACCCTTATCGTCGCTGAAAGTGAAGTTCAGCTTATTCTCCTCAGACACGCCGAAGAACTGCGCATCTTTACCGTTACTGTCAGGGAAAACATTCTGCTTCTGTTCAGGACCCTCAGCCTGGACCGTGAAAACAGGCGCATTACTGTCTATTATCAGTCTCACGCCGTTATCAGTCAGTGACAGCTTCTCCTCAGGCTCACCGCCGTTATTGGCATCAACTGTGGTGAAGTAATAGCTTACCTCGTTGCCCACATTATCGCTGATGGTGATATACGGCTTGCAGTCCATCTGAGGCTGAACGCCGTCAAAAACAAAGCCGCCGTCCTTCTCTGATGCATCATATACTATCTCATCACCGCTGTCCTTTACGATGTGCAGCTTTACGTCAGCAGCCTTGACACCGCTGAGATCTGCTTCTGTCGTGATACCGAGCACCAGTTCCTTTTTGCTGTAAATGCCGAAAGTAGTATAATTCAGTTCGGAAGCTGTATTATACGTATTATCTTTGACCTTAGGCGGTGTAGTATCGACAATGCAGTTATAGTGATAGGTATTTATATTGCCGTCAATATCGCTGATAGTTATATCAGCCTCATATCTGCCGTCTTCGGGCAGAACTATCTCCTCAGAGTTTATCGACTTCACAGGTTCGCGGTAATAGACAGTACCATCTTCTGACTTTTCCGGATACTCACGCCCTGCCGTCAGGTCTTTGCTGTCAGAGTAGACCTCTTCACTGTCCCTTGTTATCCTTACGCTGTATTTAGCTATACCTACATCATCGGAAAGCTTTATCACCAGCTTATTGCCGTTTTCGGTCTTGTCAAAGAGGTATGCATCGACACTGTTTTTAAGCCCTGTATTGGGATCATAAGGCTTTTGCAGATGATCGTTTACAGCGCTGAGTGTTGCCTTAGCGTCGTTATTGTCAGTCTTTGAGTAGTAAAGATCGGACTCGGTATCGACCACTGATGAGGGGTAAGTGCCGTCAGATGCAACGATCTTGAAATTATAGATATTGCCGTTCGCCGAATCGTCCAGCCCCAGCACCGATAACGGTATATACGATACATTCGGCTCAGGCTCTATCCCATCAGGAACTTTCAGATCGGAGATATTTATTTCCTTTTTCTGCCAGGGTGCAAGTCCCCAGAATACACATAATTTGCATTTATCCCTGTTAGAATCATTCAGCTGTACTTTGAGGTATGAAGAATCGCTTACATAAGTATAATTGGTATGCGGGTGCGCCGAAAGCTCATCACTGCCATACTCCTGCGTCACCGCAGGGCTTATTATGCCGCCGTTGATATTATAAGCGCCGTTATAAGCCAGCTGAGGCACATCGGTATCATCTATATAAATATCCTTTACGCGCACATTGCCGCACCCGTCAACAGCATATACGTAAATACTGATGTTTTCCATGCCCTGATACAGCGGTATGCTGAAATCCACAACACCGTTCTCAGCGAAAGTCGTGAAAGGTACCAGACCCTGAACTCTCAGATCGTCCAGATTGTTCACACGGTAATTGATAGTATAGTAGATCTCCTTAACGCCTGATAAATTGTCGGTCACAGGCTTTTCAGGCACGACCGCAGGCGGAGAACCGGGCTTGAGGGTGAGCTTCATATCATAAGGTTTTTCATGGTCAAGCATATAATGTATAGGCTCACTGCAATGCACAACTTTGTCAGAACCGTGCCAGCGTGCATAAAAGCACACATAGTTATCACCCTGCGGCAGCTCTTCTATCTTGCGGAAACTTTTCGCCTCCGAAAGGTCATCAGCACAGGGCGTAAATGTATCGGAAGATGTTTTGTAGAATAATTCAGCACCTTCATCTGCCGTTACGCTCCAGCCCTTCAGTTTCCTGACCCAATTATCCACAGGCTCAGCTTCCACCTTCAGTTCGGGTGTATCAGGCCGTGTCGGAGGCGCATCGGTAGTCTCCTCATCACCGGTAGTATCCTCGTCATTTGTGGTATCTTCCCCATGCTCTTCCGCATCGGTCGTATCGTCATCGCGCACGCCGCCTGCGTAAAAATTATTTTTGGCTGCATTATTGCTCAGCAGACCTTCTCCTGCGTCCAGCATTGTCGGAAGCGAGTCCAATACCATACTGTTATTTGAGATCATTGAAAGTGCTGCTATCATAGATAATACACGTTTTGCGATAGTCATTCACTTACCCCCTTAACTTATCATTCTTATCATTTTGAAAAAGTATCCTGCCCAGCGCTTTGTATGAGGTACCTTTCTTATAGGGCTTGCCTATCGCAGAATATCTTCTGTATTTTTTTATGCCGCTGTACACAGCATATACAAAAAACGCCGCCGCTGCACCGATAAACAGTTTCGCTATAAATATCAGTGCGGCAGAATTATACCTTATGTCCCACCCTACTATTACTCTTTCCAGATTGCCTGTCAGCCCGAGAATAACGATAGCCGCCGCCAGCAACACGAGTGTTACTGAGAAGGTGATAAGAAACGGCTTTGTGCCCTGCTTGAAATAAGCACCTAGCAGTTCTTTCAGATTTGAGAACAGCTTCCGCTTCATACCTTCACCCCTCAATCATTGAAACTGTCAAGCATATCCTTGACATTACGTCTTACAACAGCCTCAGGCTCATCGCTCTTCTTCTTCTGCTGTTCAACTATCTTGTCGATCTTCTGATCGGTATTGAGCTGTTTTGCCAGATAGATGAGCAGATTTGTGTACTCTGCCCTGTCACTGTACTTTACCAGCATTTCGTAACAGCCGTTTGCATATCTTGGCTGTTTCGATTCATATATCTTCTCCAGCAGTTCATAACTGATGCACTTGCTGTCATTTTTTATGCTGAGATCGGTTACAGAAGCATATTCCGAAAACTCCAGCAGCACCTGCCTGTCGGTGGAACTCAGCAGTTTATCAAAACTACTGCGTGAGAACTCATCATCAGGTATCTGCTCCAGCATATTTGCCAGATCTTCTGCCTCTTCCTCGCTTATGCCCCTCGCATCAGCATCGCCGTTCCCGTAATAGTAAAATTCAAATATCTTGTCATATATTTTCTTTTTGCCTTCCAGATTAGTCGCCCTCATCTGTTCCTCAGCGGCAAGCCTCAGCATTCCGTGCTTTGACACCTGATAGTTCTCCATTATAGTATCTATCTTGTGCGCCGCAAAATAACCGCCGAAAAAGTACAGAAAACCCATCAGGCACAGCAGTGTGGCAAGCAGACCCATAAAGAAAGCACTTATCGCGAACGAATTGCGCACCTTGATGTCATCTGTCCTCAGCACCGCAGGCGAACGTTCCTGCGCATCTATCAGGTCGTCCCTGAGCGCCGCATAGCTGTGATAATAGTTCTTGTTGTTCTTGTCGAAATAGTCTTTCGTCCTCGATCTTGTCGCCTTTTTGATAATTTGTTCCAGCTTTTCATAGAAATGCACCGAAGCCAGTGACAGATCGCGGTTGCAGTAGGCTTCCTCCGAAAGCATGACGGGCGTATCATAAAAACGCTGATAATGGTAGCCGTTCGAGAACTTCTTGCGGTACTCGATATTGTTCATATAAAGTACGAAGATGTTCATACATTCCCACAAGGTCGCCCCCAGCGAGAAAATATCGCTTTCCACCGTCAGCCGACATGCATTGTTCAGCTCACCGTTCAGGTTCTCTGAAGTAAAGCTGGCATGCGGCACCATTTTGAGGTTATAAGCCTCAGGCGCGGCATAACCTACCGTGCCGTATTCCTCAGCACTTTCGCCGCCGAACTGCACCGTCACATATTCCTTGCCGTAATCCATGTAGTTAGCGCGTCCGAAGTCTATCAGCACCACTTCATCGCCTGCGTTTGTTATCATTATGTTATCAGGCTTTATATCCATGTGCAGTATCCTGTTTCTGTGCATATAGTCCAGCACATCGCACAGCTTGATAGCAAAATTATATATCACCGACTGGAAGCGTAGACAGAAATCATTATCTGTCACATACTTCTCAGTACGCTGTTTGTTTTCATCGTTATAGTCGTTATAGCCGGTCACAGCCAGCTTTGTCCTCGTCACCAGCGGGAAATCTCCGTATTCAAGGCAGAATTCCTCCAGTGTTTTTCCTTCAATAAATTCTTCCACCACACAGAAGAAACCGTGATGGTCGATATAAAAGGGTTCTTCGCCCTCCGCCACATGTTCAAATCTCAGCGAAAAGTCGCCAATATCTTCTATCAGGTCATATATCCTTACTACCGAGCGGCAGCCCTGAAGATCGTTAAAGATCTTCAGGTCCTTGCTCTTGAAACGCTTGAGTATCCTGTCATTGACACCCCTGCGCTTGAATTTCAGCACACAGCTCATGCGGATATTCTCAGCGGCGATACTTTCAGCGGCTCTCACGCCTTTATAGACGATGCTTTCCGTACCGCGTGCGATAAAGCCGTCACCATATCTGTACAGATCCTGGTAGCTTGTATCTATCGTATAAGTAAATTTAGTTCCGTGTATCTGCATAAAGAAGTGCTGCTCCTGTCAGTTCAGTCATCGTCGATCAATCCCAGCAGATCAAAGATCTTTTCCTGAAACATTTCTTCGACTTTCTGTTTTGCTTCGTATTTCCTGATTATAGAGTTCTTTGCCTCGTAAACGTCATCATCAGTTTCTTCCTGATAATTGTCAGTGCTGTTTACAAATCCGTTAGCCATAAATACGCCTACTCTTCCGACCCGTCGTCATTAGCCATCTCTCTGTTTGATTCTGCGAGCTTGGCATCTGCATCGCAGAACTGCTGTCTTATATCCTTTACAGTGCTGTTATTTATCTGATCCAGTACTGCCTTGAGGTCGCCTATCTTTTCAAGTATATGATCAGTCTCATACTTGTACTCATCAGCGCCCTCACCTTCCCAGCTTTTGAGGATCTTCTCATTGATAGATTTAAATCTTTCCTTTAATTTCTCAAAATCCTCGACCATTTTGTCTGACTTGTCAATAAACTCGCCCAGCTTTGCTGTATCCACTTTTATGAACACCGCATCATTTACCACAAATTCGTCTGCCATCAGTAATCCTCCTCTTGTATGATCTTTAACTTTTTAAGGCTGTCCGCCTCAACGTCATAATAATAGCCGTCGCCCTTTTCACACGGCGCGTAGTCTGCCTTTAACAGCTTAACATCAAGGTCGCCGAATATGGTCTTTTGTCCGCGTTCGGAAACGAACTCAGCAATATTGTCAAGCACAAACGCAGTATGCACCAAAGTGTTGAATTTCTCATTCATCTCAGCATCAGACATCTTTTTGACATCTGAAAAAATGAATATGTAATCCCTTTCCTCAGCCATATCGGAAAGTATGGGCATTATGTATTCAAGAAACTGCTTGTTCTCGCGCACCGAGCTGTATATCAGCTTGCTGTGAAGCACGAACACCGTCGGGTCACGCATGGTCTCAAAACAGCCTATCGGCACATTCGGGTTTCTTTCCAGCACCGACATGTATTCTCTGCCCGTGTAAAGCACGCTGGCATAGTTGCCCACATCAACACATTCTTCATGTATGTACTTTATGAGCTGCTGCATCGGTGACAGCTTTGAACCCTGCGGTATTCTCGGCTTGTTTACCGCAGGCGGCGGAGGCGGTGCCGTCTTAGGCTCTACCTTCTGCCCTTTGAAAAAGCCGCTCCCTGCCGAATTTTTAAAAGCGCCGCCCAGCATCGCCGAAGCCGCAGACTGCACAGGTTCGGGCTGTTTCGGAGCTTCTTCCTTCACAATATCTCCCCTTGAAACATAAGCTGAGATATATGTGGCATACGGGTACTTCTCTTTAAGCGGTTTAAGCTGACCTCTTCCGTCATCGAACAGCACCAGCTTTCTGTTTGCGCTGCTCATCAGGCTGTCGATCATACGTGACAGCAGCTGATCCTGCCCTGCGTTGCGCTTAGCATACACCGCCAGGAAGCGCGATTCATGGAAATCCACCACAACGGGCTTGAAATCAACATAATCCAGTCCCACAGCCACTTCATAACGCGGATCGCTTATCTCCTGCGCCCCGCCAAGAAGCTGATGGTACTCAGCCAATCCGAAAGTCTGCGGGAATATCTTGTATTTCTCCACCTGCCGTTCAAACCGCTTTTCAGCATCGTTATACCTGAACTTTTTATGCAGATTGGTCTTGAATTCGCCCTTGTTTATATCCTCCGCGAAATTGCAGTGTATCTCATAGGGCGCATTGATATTGTAAGTACCTGTTATCTCGTAATAATTGCCCCTGCGGTCCTTTTCGCGGAGCCTCATGGTGATGTTGGCAAAACCTCTTCCCGGAATATTGCCTATACTTGATACCTTGCCGCCGAATATCTCCATATACCTGTCATTCGTCAGGTTGAGCGCTATCTTCTGTGCAAGGTTGTTAATATACGAACTCATGCCCTTGTTCTCAGAAGCCGTCACCACCACCGAGATGCCTTTTGAAAGACCATCTCTGCAAAGTCTTGCAAACTTCTCCTGATAGCTCTGGTATCTGGGTTCGTCAAGAAAAGAGTTGAAATTGTCTATAAAAAAAGTTATATGTACGGGCTGACCCTCTTTTTTGTTGGCAAAGCCCACGCCCTGCAAAGCCCTTGTGTTTTCTTTCAGCTTAGTTTCAAGTATCTTGAAAACACGTTTTACATACTCTTCGTTGGAGTTGTCAAAATATGCCGACACCAGCGGCATGCTCTGGTATTCAGCCAGCGCCCCGCCGAAATCCAGTATGAATATCTGCTCTGTCTTTTCGTTCATCTTCTTGTGAAGAATGTTTATGATAAGCCTTATGAGATTGGTCTTGCCGCTCTGCGGAGAGCCGAAAAGCAGTATGTTCGATCTCAGCAGATCCACTTCAAAATCGGGCTGTTTTTGCAGAATGGGCACATCGTATTTGCCAAGCTGTACAATGATGCTTTCAGTCATATATCAAATACCCTCCCATTCTGTTTTATCCATCACCGACTCGACATCTGCCTTCAGCGGATTGAGGAAAAGCTGTATCGAAGGCTCATAGTCATTTTTCAGCGCATTTATCGTGTTTATTATATAATTGAGCTGATTGTCGTCCTCGTTTACGCTCTTGTTCTGCTTTGCCATTCTCAGATTATCTTTTTTGGAATTGTAGAAACTCTCATCAAAGCCGCCGCATTCGGGCACCTGCGTCATTTTTATGTCACCCTTGATCGAAAGGTTCCTGTTCGCGCCTGTGTATGCCGACTGGAAATACTCATATCTGCTTCCCGTGCCGACCAGTATGTAAGCACGTCCGTGACCGGGCATCGTTGCCGCCGCCGCATCGGGAGTGCCTATCATGTCCTTAGATGCACTCTTTGTGGCAACTTTCAGGCATATCCTCGCTTTGGAGTTTACACGTATATCTTCGGTTATCGCGCCCTCGATGTTCTGTGATACCAGTATGATATGAAATCCCAGCGTTCTTCCCACGCGAGCGATGGTGGTAATATCCTTGATGAAGTCTATATCGTTGCTCTCGCTGGAAAATCTTTTCAGCTCAGTGAACTCGTCCACTATCAGCAGCAGGTGTGAAAGCGGCTTAGGCTCGGGATTTTCGGGATCACACGCCTTTATGCGGTCATCCTTATTGATAAACTCCTGCCTTACCGAAGTCAGCGTCCTTGTGCCGTTTTTGATCTCCTCGCGGTATTTCAGCACCGTCTTGCGCGTCTTGATATAAGAATCTATATTATCGGTATCAAGCTCTTTCAGCACCACCTCGCGGCGCTTTATCTCAGCGTTCAGCGTTTCAAGGAAACGTTTGAGCATATACTCGGGCGCTATGCCCTCAGCTTCACCTGTGGTGTTTGTGACAGCGCCCACCAGATGAGGCAAACTGCCCAGTCTGTCAGAGAAGCCGCCGCCTTTCATATCCACCAGCATGAAGTTCAGCTCTTCGGGGCGGTATTTCATACAGCAGCCGATAACATACGTTATCAGCGTTTCCGATTTACCCGAACCCGTAGTACCTGCGACCAGCCCGTGCGGACCGTCACCGTTCTGGTGCATATCGAGATATGTGACACCATGCTCATTCTTGCCTATCGGCACACTCAGCCCCTTAGTTATGTCAGTCTCGGGTGAATCCCACGACTCCTTTATCATCGTATAGACCTTGCTCTTAGCAGGGTCATCGGTGACAGCATCTTTATCAATGCCCCATATCTCAAACAGCGATACCACATCGGGAACTTTACCGTTCTCGGCTATACGCTTGTAATAAAGCGAGCTGAGCTGTCTGTAAGCCTCGCTGAACTCCCTCTTTACATCAACACTTTTATTGCCTTTTGCGAAGCTGTCCTTGAACAGGTGGTCACTGAAAAACCGCTTTTTATCGACCATACTGCTTGTGTTGGCTGCATTCTTGTTATGCTCCAGCGTTTCACGGGTCAGCACATTATACCGCTTTGTCAGCTCCCCTCTCGGACCCGAGCAAAGCTCGATAAGACTGCTGCAATACTTAGGCAGCATGCCCTTCTCGTCTTTCAGGAAAATGAATGACAGCCCCAGCTGGTTCTTGAAATCTTCGCCCTGCTTCGGCGGCTCGGGCAGAAATCTCGAAAAAACAGTCTCTTTGATGTCATAGTCATCAAACATTATGCAGACTATCTGCGTGAAATTAGGCTCTTCCTTCTTCTCTTCACCGCCGTCGCCCTTATCGTCGGAAGTTTTTATGCTTCCGCTTCGCTCGTTCATTATACCGAAAAGTGCGCTGTAAACATCGCCTGCGCTGTTCTTGTCAAACACAAACTGCGACAGCGAGTTGTTAAAAAGCTCATTCGTATGCGGAAGATACTTGTAATTCTCTATCTTGCGGTCACGCTCGTCAATATCATCAGTGCGCTTGAAAAAGAAAACGAACTGAAGATTTTCTGGCGAATGGTAATACGCCAGCTCAAAAACGATGTGACGGATAAAATTCTCCGTCGGGTCGCCGTTGAAGCTCTCAGCTGTTCCCACGCCGTTCCCGCCCGCAGCATTTTCGTCCTTTGCAGGCTTTTTTTCCGTTATAACGCCCAAAGCACCGCAGTTTTTCAGCTCAAAAAGCAGCGGCGGGAGATTATCCGGATTGTTGTAATCTTTAAGATACCTGAAACCTACCTTCTCAGCCACATTTTCAGAGTTGTTAGTGCCGCCCAGAGATGACGGTTCATTGTTAGCCAGATTATAGGCAAGGTCAGACAGCAGAAGTTCGTCTTCGTTATGCACAGAAACAATGTTTTCGGGATTGGGATTGTTCTTCTTTCTGTCCTCCTTGCGCAGTTTGCGCTCTTTTTTGCGCAGTTTGCGTCTCGCCTTTTCATCGGGCTGATCTATCCTGAAAACAAAGTGCGTTTCACCCTGTCTGCTCATCACTTCATTGAGCCTGTACGTGATAGGCTCGGACAAGCCGTTGTCTTTTTTCTCGGCACTTATGGTGAACAGCGGTTCGATATGTTCTGACTGTCCCAGCGATATAGTAAGAAAATCATTATCGTTATGCGAGCGCGAGAATATCGCATCAGAGGCGTTGCGCACACCATCGAACAGCTTTTCGACATTCGGGTACACTGTTTGAAGGTATTGTATATCCTGCCGCTGATAATCCGTTATCTGCTTTATCTTTTTAAGCACGTAAGTCTCGTAATTGCTCACCCAGTCATCAGCGTTCCTTATGGATTTTCTGTGCTGACTGATACTGTTGACCAGCATAGTCGTTGCCGATACAAGACCCATTCCCACCGACATGATGACCATAGTATTGCCCATAGTGCCTGCCGCCGCACCGCCCATTCTCGTCATGCCGACACGCATGCCGACACCCATGAGGATAGAGATGAACGAAGTCAGCATAGAACCGCCAAATTCCATGCCCTCTATCTGCGGATATTCACCCGCAGGTGCTATCTCAATGACCGATGGTTCAACAACGTTGATGTCGCGGGTGCTTATGTTATATTCGAGGTTCTTATCCTTGACCACATATGATGGTGACGTTTTATGCGCTTCATCGCTGTCCCTGAAAATATACGGACCGTTTTCCGTCTTTACCGCATTCAGGTCAAAATCAAGTACCGATGCGGTAACAATGCCAAGTTCTTCCAGTGTGAGATCAAATATCCTGACATTCGTTCTGTCATCGTATTTTTCGATAACGCTGTTGTAATCTATGCAGATCCTTGATATAAGTTCCTGCTTGATATTGCTGATGTCGGTAAACCCGATGGATTTGTACTTAACGTTTACAAAAGTGAATTTTTTCAGATACTCTTTCATTATCCTGAAGCATTCACTCATCGAAAGCCCGACTTTGCCGTAATCAAAGCCGCTTCTTGCTTTTTTTCTCAGACCGTAGAATATGCCTTCGGTCAGTTCTCTGAGAGTTATGCTTTTCAGCACCAGAAATGTCAGTTCGCGCGACCTGATACTGCCGTTTTCGTCGGTATCGGTAAACCTTGCTGATACCATTATCTCGTTATTTTTCATCAGTAATTCACCCCAGCATTTTTATCAGGTCCTTTGCCGCTGACAGTTCTTTATCAACATTTATGTCGGGTACGGCGACCTTTACGCCTACTATCTCGGGCATCTCAGGTTTTTCAAATACAGCCTCCGATAGTTGCGGGACAGTCTTTTCAGCCGCCGCCAAAGCAGACTCCTCCGCATCGGCTGCTGTATTGTGAGTTCCGCCCGCTGAAAGTATCGCAGGTATTTTAATATCCGCTATCTTAGGAACTATCTTATCAGCTTCCACACTCACTTTTATCTCGGGCTTTTCAAACTTCACTTCGCCCACAGCGGGAACGACCTTGCTTATCTCGGGGATAACCATTTCGGGCTTTTCAAACTTCACTTCGCCCGCATCGGGAACGACC
>NZ_CACWPP010000061.1 GCF_902762735.1 uncultured Ruminococcus sp. | reverse complement strand
GTATTTACTTGTTTTTTTGCTGTTTTTGACAGATATTGGCTGTTCACAGCATGATTTAACCCCATATCCGAGGAGGATATGGGGTTTTGAGACAGACTGCGGCGCTCACCTTTAGATGAACGCCGTTTTTTTTTGTTATAGACCAACTGAGTATATCACGTCAGATGCATGATATGTTGATCGAAATACTCTTTTGCATCAAGATGGTACAAATACAGAGCCTTGCAAACATTCTGAAGATCTTCGGGATGATCTCCCTCAATTACCTGCTTGCAGCAGTCGAGCGGACAATACTAATTCCGCCATATGAATCATTATAACACAACAATTATAAGAATAAACAGATATAAGAAAAGTTCCTTTTTACCTCCCCAAAAGCGGCGAACAGCACCCAGCAGTCCGCCGCATTTGAGCATTTTGTTATACCAGGCTATTTTTTGCCTTTTCTAAGAACCGCTGTCAGCACAGCCGCCGCCACAACAACGCCGCACACCACAGCGATGATAACGGGCAGACTGCTTTTCTCTCCATTTTCAGCGTTTTCACTGTTATCTTTTACCAAAGAGGGAGAAGATGGCTCTGAATATGTGCTTTTATCCTCAGCCGCCGCCGTGCTTTCCGAAACATCGCTTTCCACCTGTGATACAGAGCTTTCTTCCGCAGATGCACTTGTTGCCTGTTCTATGTCTTCAGATGCTATGATAGGCAGTTCTTCGTTCTCATTTCCTTCATTTTCAGCCTTTGAAACAGCTTCCGCCGAACCGCCGTTCTCGTTCATCACAATTAGCTCGGACTGTCCTCCCTGCTGTGTATCCGCATCTGATTCGGAATTGTTTCCCGCATCATCTGATGTGCCTGTTTCCTCGCTGATACTGTCTGCCTGCATTTCTTCAACAGGTATGAACGGCAGTTCAACAGCCTGCACCATCATTGGCGCTTGCAGACACGCCGCACACAATAGGCTTACAAGCATTGTTTTGATTTTCATTTGATCTCCTTATAATAAACAAGCGGACAGCCCCCTGCCCCTCAGACCTTATCAATCCCATTTCGGGTGCAAAAAATTTTTGGGGTCATATCCATATTTTTTCAATATAATCAGCAGTAAGGTGAGCAGAACGCCGCCCTGCTAAAATATCTGCGCTTATTACGCGGTGCAGGTATTCTATCTTATGAGTTCGCAGATGTCACGGACATACTGCACCTTTCGTGCTTTAATTATAACACATTTCATTCAATGACGCAAGTGTTTTTTAATATTCTCCCAATTTTGATGTGTATAGCTGATGATACAAAATGGCTGTTCTTTCGTATTGTTTCCCCGCCTTCGGCGGGGGAACAATACACAACCAAATTGGGATTAAATATTTTCATAAACATTTCTTCAAAATCACACATACCAAAAAGCGGACAGCACTGTGCTGTCCGCTCAAAGCTCATATCAAACGCCTAGTCCTGTGTTTTTGCGGGTTTTCGTGCAACCGCATGCAGTCGGTAAAATCCGCGCTTTTCAAAGTTTTCCAGTATAAGTCCCGCATTATCGCAGAGGTTCTTGACCTCTTCCCTGCCGTAAACATGCACATCACCGTGACCTGTGCGGTTTATGACACGCATCTCGACATTGTTCATAAACCATCTCACGCCGTCGCTTTCGGCTGTCATATCCCGCAGTATCAGTCTACCGTCAGGACGCAGAACGCGGCAGACGCTGTTGAAGAAATCCTGCACGTTGGGGTAATGGTGGAAACTCTGACAGCAGATGACCACATCGAAGGACTCCTCAGCAAACGGGAGTTTTTCGCAGTCGCCCACCACCAGTTCAACGCCCGCCATGTTTTTTGACTTTGCGACTTCTATCATTTTCGGCGTGAGGTCTATGCCCGTGTAGTGCTTTTCGGGGTACTTTTCATGCAGTAAGGTAAGCATGGGCGCAGTGCCGCAGCCACAGTCCAGCAGGTTGGTGAAAGGTTCTTTTTCAAGTTCTGCCAGCACATCGGGATAATCTTTCTTGCACATTTTGTAAACGCCCGCCTTGTCGGTCTCATAGACCTCAGCGGCTTTGGTGAACTCGCTGAGGGTAAGCTGTTTGTAGGCACTGTCGGATATGCGCTCTTTCTTCACCGCGAACCTGAACATGTCAGCGCCCAGAATTTTCACGCCTGTGCTGTCAGCAGTCTGTTCAAGCACTTCTATCTCACGCGCCGAAAGTGTGACATCTGCCGCAGTGTCAAGGTCTGTGACCTGATAGGGCTTGCGTCAGCCGCAAATCGGCACGATGCCTTTTGAAGTGCAGAAAGCCATAGCCACCTGTGCGGGAGTGATGTTATGCCGCCTGCCGATGATGTACATTTTCTTGTACAGTAGCAGAAGTTTGCTCTGTCGGCGCAGGCAGAACAGCTTCATAGCCGACATTTTTCCTCCCTTTTTCGGCGGCACAAGCAGACCTTCTTCCAGCACTGCCCACGCCCAGAACTGCACACTGTTAGCCTTGCACCAGTCCACAAGACCGTTCTGTTCCCACTCGCGGGCGATGATGCTGTAATGGTTCTGCACACCGAAAAGCGGTACGCCCGCCTTATCGAGCAGTGCTTTTGCGCGTTTGCACTCCTCAAGGGTAAAATTTGAGATGCCGATGTTCCTGACCTTGCCCTCTTTGTAAAGTGCTGTCATCTCAGCGAGGTTCTGCTCGATGCAGTTTGGCAGATGAAACCAGTAGATGTCAACATAGTCACGCCCGAAGTCTTTGAGGTCTTTCTCGAAAGACCTCCTTACCTGCCCTGCGGTATACTTCGTACCGGGTGTGTATTTTGAAGAGATCATCGCATCTTTCGGGCAAAGTTCACCTATCAGCCGCTGACCCTCGCCCAGACCATAATCCTGCGCGGTATAGAAGATCACCAGTCCCCGCGACATGGCTTCTTCCACTGTCTGCCTGAGAGTTTCCTTGCTGACACTGCTCCCCCTCAGCACTTTGCCATATGTTTTGCTCCCCCACGAGTTTGTACCTACTATCGCTTTGTAAACATTATTAACGTTCATTTTCATATCTCCCTGCTATTGTCTGACCCATCGACTACCATTCATAAATATGACTATCCCCTTAACACACTACTGCAAAATACCTTTATCAATCTTTCCCCCGCCGCAGGCGGGGGAAAGATAACCGCCAACTGTATTCAATTCCCGATATAACATCGTTTATTTTGGTGTATCAGCGGGATAATCACATTCATAAAAAATGATTAGTTCAGACTAACCTGTTATGATTATACCACATGTCTTTTCAAAAATCAAGTGGTATCAAAAAATTTCCGCGAGTTATCAGCAAAAGCAAGGCGTGGCTGTGCATTTACGGCATTTTTCCCACCGACCGCATGCACTTTTCGCAGTTTGAGCAACAGCAGCACATTAACGGGATCTTATGCAACATCTGTCACCTATTCTCATAGTATATAGCACAGCGGACCTGCCGCAAAGTACAGCGCTTGCTATATTTACCGATTTGGTTTTGCAGTATCAGCAATACACATCGGGGGCGGGAGTATACTATTATAAATATATCGTCATAGTATGTCTGAACGTGACCTCTGCGGCAGTATCAGTCCAAAACACCTAAATAGGAGGAAAAACATGACCATCAAAGGCATAGACGTTTCCCAGTGGCAGGGGGACATCGACTTTAACAAAGTAAAAGCATCGGGTATCGACTTTGTGATACTCCGCGCGGGGTACGGCAGGTATATTTCGCAGAAAGACCCTTATTTCGAGCAGAACTACGCCCGCGCAAAGTCGGCGGGTCTGAAAGTGGGCGCGTACTGGTACAGCTACGCCGACAGTGAAGCCGATGCACGCACAGAAGCGGCGATCTGCATGGAAACGATAAAGGGCAAGCAGTTCGAGTACCCCATCTATTTCGACCTCGAAGAGCAGTCGCAGTTCTCGCGCGGAAAGGCGTTCTGCTCGGCGCTGGTGACAGCGTTCTGCGGCGAGTTGGAAAAGGCGGGCTATTTCGCGGGGCTGTACATCAGCCGCTCACCGCTCCAGAACTATATCACGGCAGAAGTCGCGGGCAGATACGCCCTCTGGATAGCTGAATACGGTTCTAAGTGCAATTACGGCGGCGCTTACGGAATGTGGCAGTACAGTTCTGAGGGGCGCGTGAACGGCATTTCGGGCGCTGTTGACATGGACGAGTGCTATGTGGACTACCCAACGATCATCAAGGCAGGCGGCTTCAACGGCTACACCAAGACTGACGTACACTGCCTTGATATTTCCGGTTTCCAAAAGGGAGATAAGTCCATCGGCGTGCTTGCGTTAAAGGAACTGCTTCGCTTAGCCCGTGAAAAAGGTCTTACTTCTGCGGGCTTTGATGTTTCGCACTGCGGATTTTATGACGGCACAGAAAAAGCAGTCAACGAGATACTCGTCCGCTGGGGCTATAAAGCAAACGGCATCGCAGGCGAGAATTTTATCAAGCGTCTGGGCGATGCCCTGTCCGTCAGCTGATCTTTCATAGCTGTTCAGCCGCTTTATTCATTCAGTAGTTATCCGAGACCGCTGCTGACCGCTCAACCGCCGTATCCCATGATTTACGCATATACAGGAGCGCAGGCTGTTTTCCATATATCTGCTCATATCTCTCAGCACTGCCTTAAAATTCAGACAAAATCCGTATATCCGAGCTTTTGCGACTGGATTTTGTGAATTTAAATAGTTGGATCGCTATAAGGAACATCTGCGGGTATAATGTATATCGCGGTATCTCATATAACAAAAATGCCGCCTCACCTATGTGAGACGGCATTCATAACGCTTCATGGAGTATACGGGGATCGAACCCGTGACCTCCACACTGCCAGTGTGGCGCGCTCCCGGCTGCGCTAATACCCCTTTGCAGTGGACCCGAGGAGGGTCGAACTCCCGACCTCTGCGTTGCGAACGCAGCGCTCTCCCAACTGAGCTACGAGCCCATCAATATTCATATTATAGCACAAACCTCCCTGCTTGTCAATAGTTTTTTCACAATTCTCCCAATTTTGATGTGTATTGCTGATGATACAAAATGGCTGTTCTTTCGTATTGTTCCCCCGCCTTCGGCGGTGGGACAATACACAACCAAATTGGGATTCACAATTTACTTCCATTTTAACGGCATAACAAAAGCGGGAACTCACACTGTTGTGAGTTTCCGCCGTGCTGTCATTATTCTTGTATCACTTGCCCGAGTGTTCTTCCTCATACTTCTTGTGGTCGTTGTCCCTTATCTCGACACGGCGTATCTTGCCGCTGTCGGTCTTTGGGAGTTCATCAACGAACTCGATGATACGGGGGTATTTATAGGGTGCTGTGGACTTCTTGACATAAGTCTGCAATTCCTTGACCAGTTCGGGCGAACCTGTATAGCCCTTTGACAGGACGATAGTTGCCTTTACCACCTTGCCGCGTATCTCATCATCAGCGGCAGTTACAGCTACTTCCATAACAGCGGGGTGTTCCATCAGTATGCTTTCTATCTCGAAAGGTCCGATGCGGTAGCCCGATGCTTTTATGAGGTCATCGGTGCGTCCCACGTACCAGAAATAGCCGTCCTCATCGCGGTATGCGGTATCACCTGTGTGGTAGACCCCGCCGCGCCATGCATTGTCTGTAAGTTCCTTGTTGCCGTAGTATTCCTTAAAAAGTGCGGGGTGCTTGCCGCGTTCGGCGCGAATGATTATCTCACCTGTTTCGCCAGTGTCACAGCTTGTGCCGTCCTTGCGGATAATGTCAACATCATACAGCGGAGAGGGCTTGCCCATCGAACCGGGCTTCGGCTTCATGCCAAAGAAATTCGCAACTATGACCACGCTCTCGGTCTGACCGAAACCTTCCATCAGTTCAAGACCCGTGTACTCCTTCCAGCGGTTGAAGACTTCTGCGTTGAGCGCTTCGCCTGCGATACAGCTATACTTTATTTTGGACAGGTCATAATTGCCCAGACCTTCCTTTATAAAGAAGCGGTACATGGTGGGCGGTGCGCAGAATGATGTGATATTGTGATCCTGCAAAACAGTCAGCAGTTTATCGGGGTGAAATCTGTCCATATCATAGATGAATTCTTCAGCGCCGCATATGATCTGACCGAACATTTTGCCCCATGCACACTTAGCCCACCCCGACTCGCTGACAGTCAGGTGTATGCTGGTATCATCGACATGATGCCAGTGCTTTGCAGTTGAGATAGAGCCTGCCGCGTAAGCGTTTGCATGTATAGCCATCTTGGGCTGACCTGTTGTGCCCGAACTGAAATAAGCCAGCATATAGTCATCTTTAGACATGGGCTGTTTTTCGAGAGTGTCGGGATATTTGGACAGTTCAGCCATGAAGTCAGTCCAGCCCTCTTTCTCGCCGCGACAGATGAATTTTTCTTTTATGCCGTCATACTTTTTGCAGGCTTCATCTATGCGGTCTGCGACTTCATCAAAATAAGTGGCGCACACATACTTTACGCCCGCCGCATTAAAGCGGTAGATATAATCTTTCGGCATGAGCTGGCTGGTGACAGGTATCAGCACACAGCCTATCTTTATAAGACCGTAAGCCAGTATCCAGAATTCGTAGTGCCTTTTCAGCACTGCCAGCAGCATATCGCCCTTTTTAACGCCGTGTGCCAGCATCATATTGGCGCACTGATTTGAAAGCCTGCTCATCTCCTCGTAGGTGAACTCCCGCTCACCGCCGTGATCGTTTATCCAGTGGAGCATTTTCTTCTGCGGATAAAGCCTTGCCATTTCATCAATAACATCGTAGCCGAAATTGAAATCGTCTTTAAGCACCAGCTCGAACTTTTTAAGCGTGCCGTTCTCATCGACTTCTTCGTTGACGAACTGTTTATAGAAATCCCTGATAGATACCATTCTGATCTCCTCCGTTCAAAGCGCTTCCGTGAGGGCAAGTATGTCCTCAGCGCTGTTTGCTATGTAGTCAGCCCCCGCTTCCAGAAGTTCCCCCTCTGTACGGAAGCCCCATGTACAGCCTATACACTTTACGCCTGCATTATGCGCAGTGGCAACATCAACATTCGAGTCACCCGAATGTATGCAGTCCTCAGCCTTCACGCCAAGCTCTTTCATTATATCCAGCATTATCTGTGGGTCGGGCTTTGTGGGAACGCCCTCGCGCTTGCCGTATACCTTGTCGAAAAAGCCCTTGCCGAACAGCGTTTCAACTATCTCTTTCGAGAACCTGTCGGGCTTGTTTGAAGCCACCGCCAGCAGAGCGCCGCGCTTTTTGAGTTCTTCTGCCAGTTCTTTTATGCCGTCATACGGCGCTGTATGCTTCACAAGATTAGCCTCATACTCCGCCGCGAACTCTTCGTGTATCTCAGCTATGCGCTCAGCGGTCTTTTCACCGTCGGGGAGCGCCCGCTCGATCAGTTTCAGCGTGCCGTTGCCGACGAAATACCTGTACTTCTCCATATCATGCACAGCCCAGCCGTGACGCGCCAGCACAGTGTTCACCGACTCGCCCAGATCGTACAGCGAATTTACCAGCGTACCGTCAAGATCGAATATATATAGCTTTTTCATATTATCTTCCTTTTTTACAGCCATCGTATTTTTTTACATTGATACGACTTTTTTACAATAATCAGATTTTTTTACAGCTGTCTAAATTAACATGTTTTATTATACTATTCCTCGATGAAAATTTTGTGTTTAAAATATTATCTACTTATTAACTTATATGACTGATTGAACGTTAAAAAACGCAGAAAGTTATTAATATGTTTGATATTGCAACCTATCAGCAGGGACAGCGCTCTCCCCTGCCGCAAAAAAGAGCCTTCTGCCGTTTACTATAAGGCAGGAGACTCAACTCAAATTCGCGTATCAGCGCCCGTTCTTCACCATAATAAAGAGTATGGCGAACCAGTGAAAAACACTTCCGCCGATGGTGAACAAATGCCATATCGAATGGAAGTACCGCTTTTTCTTCATCACATAGAAAAATATGCCCACCGTGTAGAACAGCCCGCCTATCAGCAAAAATACAAGGGACAAGCTGTTGACTGTCCTCAGCATGGGCTTGACTGCAAAGACCACTGCCCAGCCCATCATCAGGTAGCATATAACTGACGGTTTTCTGAATTTTTCGAGGTCTATGGAATTCAGCACTATCCCCGTCACAGCCGCCGCCCAGATCACCCCGAAAAGCACCCAGCCGAACGCGCCCCTCAGCGGCACAAGGGTCAGGGGCGTATATGTGCCTGCTATCAGGAAAAATATGGTATTATGATCCATTATCCTGAAAAAATGCTTCGCGGTATCGTTAGTAAGTGCGTGGTAGAGAGTTGACATGGTATACAATATTATCAGCGATGCACCGTACACCGCACTGCTGACCACGCCCCACGCATCTGAATACACAGCCGCAGAAACTATCAGCACCACTGTTCCCGCTATGGAAAGCCCGCCGCCTATACCGTGACTGACCGAGTTGAATATCTCCTCCCCGAGAGTATAGCGCTTATGGCTATTATTTATATCAGTACTCACTTAAAACACTTCCTTCCGTAACTACATGATAGCACCGCCGCTGAGAAAAGTCAAGCATTTTTATACAGGTGTCAGAAATTTTGTGTGGTGTCACAAAAATCTGCCTAATTTTACCATTTATGTTTATCCATTCAAGATACCACTAAAGGTATAAACGGGAAAGAAAACCGCCAACTATTGTTTATTGTGGTTATCCCGCTGACACACCACAAAAACAGCGGCTATACAGAACTTAAGGTTCTTGGCGTATATTTTTCCCCCGCCGCAGGCGGGGGAAAAATACACAACCAAATTGGGATATTACCGCTTAAAAACTGTTTAGTACAGTGTGCAGGATGGATGACCATAATCAACATTTTCTTTGACACGCTGACGATTTAATAAATTGCCTATTGAAAATCAGTGTCAGATGTGCTATAATAATAAGGTATTTTTATCTGCCCTGCGGCAGACCTACTATATTAGAAAAGGATATGATAACATGGACTTCAATGCACTTGCAAAGCTGCTTTTCCCTGATGTTGACGCAAAGCCTGCCGATATTGAGGCTAAGTTCCCGCCGCGACAGCTTCCCAAAGGCGCTTGTGTGACGAGGATAGGACCATCACCGACAGGTTTCGTCCATCTGGGAAATCTTTACAACGCGATAATCGCTGAAAGGCTGGCTCACCAGTCGGGCGGCGTTTTCTACCTGAGAATAGAAGATACCGACCAGAAGCGTGAGGTCGAAGGTGCGGTGGAAACACTGATAAACGCTATGGAATACTTCGGCGTACACTTCGATGAGGGTGCCACTGCTGAGGGTGACAACGGCGCTTACGGTCCTTACAGACAGCGTCAGCGTGCGGGCATATACCATGTGTTCGCTAAATGGCTGGTCGAGCAGGGACTGGCTTACCCATGTTTCCTGACGGAAGAGGAGATACAGGCTATACGCGACAAGCAGACCGCAGAAAAGGAAGATCCCGGCATATACGGCAAGTACGCTGAAAAGAGCCGTTCGCTGACACTGGACGAGATAAAGGCGAACATCGAGGCTGGCAAGACATGGGTGCTGAGGTATCGCGGTGAGATGAACAGCGAGAGGATAGCCGTTGAGGACGCTATTCGCGGCAGGATAGAAATGCCCCGCAACTTCGCGGATTTCGTACTGCTCAAGAGCGACGGCATACCCACATATCACTTTGCGCATGTCGTTGACGACCATCTGATGCGCTCAACGCACGTTATACGCGGTGAGGAATGGATAAGCTCACTGCCGATGCACGTTGAACTGTTCAAGAGAATGGGCTGGGAACTGCCTGTCTACTGCCACACAGCAACTCTTATGAAGATAGAACAGGACGAGCAAGACCCCACTAAGCAGAAGAAGCGCAAACTGTCCAAAAGAAAAGACCCTGAGCTGGCACTGGCTTACTACCAGCAGGAGGGCATCAGCCGTGATGTGGTTTGGGAGTTCCTGCTGACGGTGCTGAACTCGAATTACGAGGAATGGCGTGCGGCAAATCCCGATAAGTCTTACATGGAATTCCCCTATTCCATCGAGAAGATGTCTATTTCGGGCGCACTGGTGGATATGGACAAGCTGCGCGATATAGCAAAAGACACCATCGCGCGTATGGACGCACAGACCGTCTACGAAAACTGGCTGGCATGGTGCGAGGAATATAACAAGGACTTTGCCGAGCTTCTCAAAAAGTACAAAGACAGGACTCTTGCGGCACTTAACGTGGGCAAGAGCGGCAAGAAGCCCCGCAAGGACATCGAGACATGGAAACAGGCTTGCGATTTTATGAGTTTCTACTACGATGAAACTTTCAAGCCTGAGGACGATATGAACGAGCAGGCTGATGAAGCGGTACAGAAGGCGTTCTTTGAGAAATATCTGGCAAGCTACGACCACGCTGATGACAGTGCGGCATGGTTCGACAAGGTAAAAGCCATCACCGAAGAGCTTGGTTTTGCGGTAAAGCCGAAAGATTTCAAGAAAGAACCCGAGAAGTTCAAGGGCAGTATCGTACACATCACCAACATGCTGAGAATAGCACTGACAGGCAGGGCGAACGCTCCCGACATACACGAAGTCAGCCATGTGCTGGGCGAGGAGATCGTAAGAGCAAGACTTTCTAAATTTATTTAGCCATAATGCACAGTACGTTATGACATGCAGGAGAGCTATGGCGCTGTCACAGTGGACTGTGCGTGAAAAACAGGCAATTAAACTTTGATGAATAAAAGCAGAAAAGAGGTATGAACATGGGAATATTTGACAAATTAGGTAAACATAATACTGCTCAGCCGACCGTTAACAGACCGGCTGTTAGCCTTACCAAAAACCCCGAACTGAATAAGAAGATCTCACTGCGCAAGGAGATAGTGCTTGATGAGGTCAAAAGGCAAAATATCTCTGCGCAGACAGCGCGTGTCGTATTCGTGCTTGACCACTCGGGTTCGATGCGCAGTATGTACAAAGACGGTACAGTGCAGGAAGTACTGGAGAGGATATTTCCCATAGCCATGCACTTTGATGACAACGCCGAGATGGAGTTCTACTGGTTCGACAACAGTTTCAAAGAGCTTGACCCTGTAAACTACTCAAATCTTGACGGCTATGTACAGCAGGTGATATTGTCTAAAGATGACCATTTCGGCACTACCAAATACGCACCTGTTATGAACGCCATAATCAAGCGCTATGCGAAGAGAGACAAGTCGAATATACCAACATTCGTCATCTTTATCACGGACGGTGCAAATTCTGACAAGGCTGATGCTAAATCGGCACTTACCGAAGCCTCAAAGTACAATATTTTCTGGAAATATGTGGGCATCGGCAAGGAGAAGTTCGATTTTCTTGAAAAGCTGGACGAAATGTCAGGGCGCTTTATCGACAACGCCAACTTTATCAGCGTAAATTCCCTTTCTTCGCTCAACGACCATGAGCTTTACGCAAAACTCCTAACAGAGTACGGCGACTGGCTGACGCTCTGCCGCAGTCACGGTATAAAGGTTGACGGCTAAGCAGTCGTCAGAGAGGATCAATACAGTACACGAAATTTAAATTTTCACATATCCCGCTCGCAGATACTGCTGTTTGTGGGCGGGATATGTATGAAGATCTGTATTTTTAGCAGCAGTACCCGTCAATGTTCCACATACAAGTATGCAGTCATGGCTTACGAACTGCATATAACGCGGGCAGACTTCCGTTTCAGAGATGAAGCGCCCGTCACATATTAAGAGATAGCCGCTTACGACCTGCCTTCGGGCTTTTGTGCTGTGGAGAATTACACTGCAAGGCAAAAACTCCCTTTGGTGAGTTGAAAAGCGAGCTTGGAAAATGGGTCACATACACAAGTCACGGCGGCGAAAAAGTCGTACCGCACTTTTTGGGTGATGCACCATCTTTCCGCGCGAACGGAAATGACAGCATCATACCTTTTGTGAAGCCGACAAAGCATTTCGACGCAAAAGTGCTGGGGACGGCGGTGAAGAATACGCCTAAAACGGGTCTGTGTGCTGACGGGCATTTTCAAATGTCGGATAATCATATGATTTAAATATGTGGTTATCCCGCTGATACACCAAAATAAACGATGTTATATCGGGAATTGAATACAGTTGGCGGTTATCTTTCCCCCGCCGCAGGCGGGGGAAAGATATACGAAGCTCAATTATCCTTTTGTTTACCGCATTTTTAGTTGGTGTACTAAAGGGATAGTCATATTTAAATATAGTATAGATATTTTTTACGAAAGAGATGAATAAAAATGGCAAAAAACAAAGAGGGCGGCAAGCCCTTTGAGATACCTCGCCCCGAATTTCCAAAGAGGGCGGTAATTACGGGCGGTATGCCTTACGGCAACAAGGAACTGCATTTCGGTCACGTTGGCGGAATGTTCGTGTTTGCTGATACCTTCGCAAGATTTCTGCGTGACAGGATAGGCAAGGAGAACGTTGTTTTCGTGGGCGGTACCGACTGCTACGGCTCGCCTATCGCTGAGGGCTGGCGCAAGAAAGTCGAAGCGGGCGAGTTTGAGGGTTCGCTGGAAGATTTCGTTCAGCGCAACCACGACAAACAGCAGAAGACCCTTGATGACTACGGCATCTCACCCGACATATTTGCGGCTTCGGGTCTTGGCAGAAGCAAGGAGATACACGCTGATGTCACCGACTGGTTCATTCGTTCACTGCATGAAAAGGGTCAGCTGGAACAGATAAGCACCATGCAGTTCTATGACGAGAAAGCTGGCTGTTTCCTTAACGGCAGACAGGTCATCGGCAAGTGTCCCGTTGAGGGCTGTACTTCCGAAAAGGGCTATGCGGACGAGTGCGACTTGGGACACCAGTATATGCCTGAGAACCTCATAGACCCTGTAAGCACCCTGACAGGTGAAAAGCCCACCATGCGCCCTGTCACCAACTGGTATTTCAAGCTGAGGGACTACGAAGAACTGCTGAAAAACTGGATAGAGATGCTGAAAAAGCGCAAGGACGTTCGCCCTGTGGTCTGGAAGACCATAGAGGAGTTCTTAAAGCCCCCTGTTATCTACATCAAGCGTGAGTTTGAAGAGAAGTATCTCTCGCTGAAAGACAGCATGCCCGCACATGAGTATCTGGAAGAGAAGAAAAAGCCCTCTTTCACCATTGAGTTCAAGACCCTGAGCGACTGCGATGAAGCCTGCAAAGTGCTGGCAAATAACGGCATACGCTACCGTACAGGCAAGACGCTCGTGCCTTTCAGACTTACAGGCAACATCGAGTGGGGCGTGCCTGCACCTGTGATGGACGGCGTTGACGGTCTGACCGTGTGGGTATGGCCCGAGTCGCTGTGGGCACCTGTATCGTTCACACAGACCTACCTTGAACAGCAGGGCAGGAGCCGTGACGAGTGGAAGAACTACTGGTGCAGTAAGGAAAGCGGCGTTTACCAGTTCATCGGACAGGACAACATCTATTTCTACGGCATTGCCGAGCCTGCCATGTGGATGGCACAGCAGTCGGCGGCTGAAAAGACTGCCGACCCCGCTGAGGGCGAGATGCAGCTGCCTGTCATCATAGCTAACCACCACATACTGTTCCTTGATAAGAAGGCATCAAGTTCGGGTGCGGTAAAGCCGCCGATGGCTGATGATCTGCTGAACTACTACACCCCCGAACAGCTGAGAATGCACTGGCTGGGTCTGGGTCTGGGTCAGAGATCTGTCAGCTTCATGCCAAAGCCCTATAATCCCGACGCTAAGCCCGATGATGCAGACCCCGTTGTAAAGGACGGTCTTCTGCTTTCAAACGTGTACAACCGCATGGTGAGAAATGCTTTCTACACCACACAGAAGCACTTTGACGGCGTTATGCCCTCAAATACACCAAGCGAGCAGGTGCTTGCTGACGGCAAAAAGGCGGTGCTTGATTACGAGCGCCATATGTCGAAATTCGCTTTCCACCAGTGTACTTACGTGCTGGACAGCTACATCAGAAACGGCAGTAAGCTCATGGCTAAGACCATCAGGGAGGACACCCCCGCTGAGGAACTTTCTCAGGCGCTTGCAGACCTGTTCTACATGATAAAGACAGCCGCTGTACTGCTTCACCCCATGGCACCTTTCGGCACTGAAAAGGTGAGAGAGTATTTGCAGGTGGGTGAAGAGATGTGGAGCTGGGAGCATATCTTTGAGCCGCTGACTTACTTTGTGGGCGAAAACCACAAGCTGAAGTTCCTGCCCCCGAGAACAGACTTCTTCACAAGGCATGAGAGCCAGTTTGATACAAACGGCTGATAATAGATCCAAGGCAGACAGCATCGCAAGCTGTCTGCCTTTCTATGGTATATATGCACTGTTTCTGCGATTAATATTTTTCTGATTTATATGTATTGACTATATTCGTTTTATGTGGTATAATTATATTAATAATTTCATAATATCCCGGAGGTCTGCATAGAATGAATAATCTGTTTATGATAGTCGGAGACAAGCTGATAAAATATAACGGACAAAAGCCCGAAGCCGTTACTATCGACCCCAAAATAAGGGTGATAGGTAAAAATTCCTTTGAAAGAAGCTATGTTAACAGGGTGAATTTTCCAAGCGGTCTGCAAATAATAGAGGGAAATGCGTTTTTAAGGTGCGGTTATCTGACAAACGCCGATCTTTCGGGGACGAAACTCATCTCCATCGGCGCACATGCATTCGCATACAGCGCTATCCAGAGCATATTACTGCCGCCCACGCTGGAAAAGATAGACGACGGTGCATTTGAACATTGTTCTCAGCTGAAAAGCATTGACCTTTCATACACAAAAGTCACTTCGATATGGGTAGGTGCGTTCTGTAACGCTGGGCTGAAAGAGGTCACACTGCCCTACAACTTAAACAGGATCTCAAGCAACGCATTCAAAAGCTGTCCCATCACCAAAGTGAATGTCAGAAATGGCACCATATACCATTCTTACATACCTAAGCGTGAGCTTACCGACGAGATGTGGAAAAAGATCAAAGCGATGTTCGATGAGGACAGGGGCAAAGGCATCAGGCACGATCATCCCGATGTGGAGCGTGCAATAATTTCGTCAGCGGCGGCGGCTCCTCATGCCCGAACAGACAGTGTTTCGCCTGAACTCACCGCACTGCGGAACTCCATTCGCAGGCTGGAAAACGAGATGGACCTGAAAGCCGCAGAAAAGTCTGCAAACGCCGTTTCAATGTCAGATCTCAACGATCTGAAAAACACCGTGCGCAGGCTTGAAAAGGATATGCAGGCTAAATTCAGCGCAAAGCCTGTGCCGACTCCCACTAAGACCGAATTTATCACTTTGCAGAACAACGTGTGCAGGCTTGAAAATGATATGAGATCAAAGCTGAACGACACTGTGAGCATATCGGAGCTTGCCAATCTGAAAAAGACGGTGGGCAAGTTACAGCTTGACATGCAGGCAAAGCTGAACGAAAAGCCTGCACCATCAGTTTCGGCGGATAAGTTCAAAGAATTGCAGGAGACTGTGCGCAAATTAGAAAAGGATACGCAGGCAAAGCTGAATGCGGCGGTAAACAACAAGAAATTCGATACACTGCAAAACGCTGTCAGCAAGCTGGAGAAAGACACTGTTAACAGATCGGAATTCAGCAGACTGATGAACGATGTCGGCAAGTTACAGCTTGATATGCGCGAACAGCAGAATAAAAAGCCCGAGCCTTCCGTTTCGCTGGCAGACTTCAAAGAATTGCAGACTGCCGTGCGCAGGCTGGAGGAAGATGTGCAGGCAAAGTCATCCGAAAATGCCGAACTAAAAAAGGAGATCACCCGCCTGAAAGACTTTCAGCGCACCACCAACGAAGCGCTTCGCAAGCTCGAAACAAAGCTGCGCGATACCGCCGCGCGGCAGGCAAATCTTGAAAAAGACCGCACCGAGCTTAACGCACAGCTTTCAAAGATGCGCAAAAAACTAATCGCCCTGACCACCCCGCCTGTCATTACTTTCTATGAGCTTACCGACGACGAATGCCGTGCCCTCAGTGAAAAGAATAATTTCTGAAAAAGATGACTATCCCTGCGCTTTGCAGGGGCAGTTTTTGTAGCATTTATCTTATTATCTTCATTCAAAGTGATCCGAGGTCGGAGGCGGAGAGGAATGAAGCGGCTCGCAAAGTATTGAAAGAGGAGAATAATGAATAATCAGCAAGCTGTAAAAAAATATATCGAAGAAGAAACTGGTATAGTTGTATCTAAAAATCTGTTGGCATTTATTATGAACCCACAAAACTGGAGGGGTTAAATTATTGCGCATTAAAAGATATTGTTGTAGAATACGAACCAATATTCAGAAGGTTTAGAGGTATGCTTGATGGTCCTCCAGAAAGAAATTGGCTTGTATCATTTGATTTTTTTCTAATGTGTCGTATAGCACATAAACCTGATTTAGAAAAAATCTTGGGATTATCCGAATAAAACAAAAAGAGCTATCCGATTCAAATACGAATCAGATAGCTCTTTTCTTTTCAGACAATTATTTTTATACTGTTGCCGATAACAGAGAAATGTTGCCAAAACGTTGCCATGATAACGAGTTGATAACGGCTTTTGGCGTGTTTACGCCCTATTTTTCGGGGTGTTTATTATTCCCACTCAATAGTAGCGCTTGGCTTAGGTGTCAGGTCGTAGAGGACGCGGTTTACATTTTCGACCTCAGCGGTTATGCGGGCAGTGATGTGTTCGAGAAGTTCAAAGGGGACATTTTCGACAGTGGCTGTCATAGCGTCCTTAGTGTTGACAGCGCGGATTATAACGGGGTAAGCGAAAGTGCGCTTGCCGTCCTTGACACCGACCGAGCGGAAATCGGGAACTGCGGTAAAATACTGCCATACCTTCCCTTCCAGACCGTTTTTAGCGAATTCTTCGCGGAGGATAGCATCGCTCTCGCGGACAGCTTCCAGCCTGTCGCGGGTGATAGCGCCCAGACAGCGAACACCCAGACCCGGACCCGGGAACGGCTGACGGTATACCATGCCGTCGGGCAGACCCAGAGCCTTGCCGACAACGCGGACTTCGTCCTTGAACAGGAGCTTGATAGGCTCTACCAGTTCAAACTGCATATCTTCTGGCAGACCGCCGACATTGTGGTGAGCCTTTACGCCGTCGCTCTCCAGTATATCGGGATAGATAGTACCCTGTGCGAGAAACTCGATACCGTCCAGCTTGCGGGCTTCTTCTTCAAACACGCGGATAAACTCAGCGCCGATGATCTTGCGCTTCTTCTCAGGCTCGGCAACGCCTGCCAGCTTATCGAGAAAACGGTCAACAGCGTCAACATAGACAAGATTAGCTTTCATCTGATCGCGGAATACTTCGATGACCTGTTCAGGCTCACCTTTTCTCAGCAGTCCGTGATTGACGTGTACGCACACCAGCTGCTGACCGACCGCTTTGATAAGCAGTGCGGCAACTACCGAACTGTCCACACCGCCTGACAGCGCCAGCAGTACCTTTTTATCGCCTATCTGTTCGCGCAGTTCTTTTACCTGCTGTTCGATAAAGGCATTTGCGAGGGCTTCTGTGGTAATTCTTTCCATGTTTTCGGGTCTGACATTTGAACTCATTATTATAACCTCCTGTCCGCATTTGCGGGATTTTCTTTATTATAGCACACTTTCTGACGAATGTAAAGCACTTCGGGCGAACCGTCAAAAAAATGGATGAGCGCATTCTGTGCGCAAGGACGGATCTTCACGCACTATTGTATATATACCCTTATACACAATTCTCCCCGTAAGAAGCAGTCGTTTTGTATACTATGCTATAATGTAAGCGGCATAGCGCACATTTTTTGTGCATCAATTCGCATTTATCCTCTTGACAGCATTGTGCATGTCTGTTATAATGTATATATCAAATATATACATTATAGGTGATCACATATATGGATATTATTATTTCAAACGGGGCGGGCGAGCCTATCTACGAGCAGATAGTCAAACAGATCAAATCGCAGATAATGACAGGCGAACTGAAAGCAGGGGACGCTCTGCCTTCTATGCGCGCACTCGCTCAGGCGCTCAGGATAAGCGTCATAACCACAAAACGCGCGTATGAGGAACTTGAACGCGACGGCTTCATAGAAAGCTACACGGGCAAGGGCAGTTTCGTAAAGGGACAGAACGCCGAACTTCTCAAAGAGGAATACCTCAAAAAGGTGGAGACTTCGCTGACTGATGCCTGCGAGAACGCAAAGCGGTGCGGCATGGAACTGGACGAACTTAGAAGCGTGCTGGAAATGATATGGGGAGGTAACTGAAATGAACGGCAGTGAAAACGCTATCGAGATAAAAGGACTTACCAAAAGGTACGACGGCTTCACGCTGGACAAGCTGAGCTTCAATGTGCCGAAAGGCAGTATAATGGGCTTTATCGGGCAGAACGGCGCAGGCAAGTCCACCACCATAAATACTATACTCAACATAGTCAAGCCCGATGAAGGCGAGATAAAAGTCATGGGGCTTGACCACATAAAGGACGAGCAGGAGGTAAAGCGGAACATCGCGGCGGTCTTTGATGAACTGCCTTTCAACGAACAGCTGAACGCAAACGACATCGACTTTATTTTTGCAGACCTGTTCGAGAAATGGGACAGCAAAACTTTCTTCGGGTATCTGGAACGCTTTGCTCTGCCGCGCAAAAAGAAGTTCGGGCAGTTCTCAAAAGGCATGAAGATGAAAGTGCAGATAGCTTCCGCGCTGTCACACGGGGCAAAACTGCTCATAATGGACGAAGCAACGACAGGTCTTGACCCTGTGGTGCGCAGCGAGATACTTGATATATTTCTCGAATATTTGCAGGACGAGAACAACTCGATACTCATGTCATCGCACATAACATCTGACCTTGAAAAGATAGCCGACAGCGTGACTTTCATCGACAAGGGCAGACTTCTGCTGACGGGCTATAAAGACGACATACTTGACAGCCATGCGGTACTGAAATGCACCAAAAGCGATTTTGCCGAAATAGAAAAGTCCGACTTCGTAAGCGCCCGCCTGACGGATTTCGGTGCTGAGGTCATGGTGGCTGACAGGGCTTTGGCGCTGAGAAAATATTCGGGGCTGACTGCCGACAAGACCACTCTGGAAGAGATAATGCTGTTCTATGTCAACCGCGATAAAAAGGAGTGGAGATAATGAACAGAAGATATATCGCCATGTTAAAGCACGACCTTGTGCTTGGCAGAAAGACGCTCATCTTAACAGGTGTGGCATGGCTGGTCTGCCTTATCATAACGATACTGGTGTTTCTCAGTGCAAAGTACGGCAACCTTGCAAAAGTCACCAACAAGGACGAACTGATGTTGACGATACGTGTCACTATGCTGAGTTTTTCGGCACTTGTATCGGTGATGTGGTTCGTCAATTACAATGACAAGGTATTTCTGTCAGACATGAAGTGCGGCTGGCAGAAGTTCAGATACACCACCCCGCTGACGGTCAGAGAACAGCTGAATTACAGGTACGGTGCAAAAGTCATCGGGCTTTTGCTCTCGCTGATACCGAGCGCTGTTGAGGCAGGTGCGATAGTCCTGCTGAACGGTCAGGGGCTTAATAAGATGGAGTGGATAATAATGCTCGGCATGATAAGCTACGGATATATCACTTCGGTAGTTATGCTCCCGCTGACAGCGCTGTTCAAGGACAATGACAAAGCGGGCATGTCCTCGCTGGTCGTGCTTATCGTCATACTCTTGCCCGCATTCATCAAGGGGCGTGACATCGGGGACAAACTGGACGCTATGGCAAAAGCAAAAGGCGGCGTTCTCAGCGTGAATGATATGATCGATATGCTTTCGGGCTGCCTGCCTTATGTTGCTGTGGGCATTCCCGTCATAATGGCGGCGGTGACTGCCGTTTCTTATATCTGCATGAAAAAATTACTGGAAAAGAGGGTGTGCTGATATGCCGGGAATTCTTTATAAAGACCTGAAACTGTGCAGGGGCACATTCATCGGTCAGGCGATAATGCTTCTCATCACAAACAGCTTGGTGCTGATACCGTATCTCGCAGACAGAAAAGTATACGGCGACAGCACAGACGGCTCTGACCCGCTGTTGGGAATGATGTGCATTTTTACAGCGCTCATCTCTTTCTATGTCGGGGGAATGCTCCAGGAGACCATCATATCATCTGACGAGCGCAGGAAGTGGGCGTACCTGATGTCTGCCGCACCTGACGGCATAAAGAAACAGGTCGCGGGCAAATACGCGCTGATGGTGATATATTCCGCCATAACGGCTTTCGTATGTATGTTCATGAACTCGCTGACTGCCGATATTATAGGCAAAAACGTACCGCCTGCATCGGGGCTGATATTGATACTGTTTTTTGTACAGCTGATGATAAGGGCGATAAATGCGCCTTTCATATTCGCATTTTCCTCAAAGTACGGCAACACCGTCAGACTGGCGGCAGTGTCAATAGTCATTATGGCGGGGATCATTTACGGGCTGTTCGGCGACCTCAGTTGGATAAACATGGATAAGGTCTGGGAAAAGCTGCTCAAACTGCTGACCGACCTGAACGAGAGCGTAAAGCTGTTGTGGGCGCAGGTGATATTCTTCGGCGGAGTGACAGTGCTGTACATTTTTTCGTACAAGCTGTCATGCAAACTCTATCTGAAAGGGGTGGAGCAGTATGACAAGTGACGGGATACGCACCCTCGCCATAAAGGGAACAGCGGCGGATATACACATCACGCGGGCATCGACAGGCGAATATGACATCGAAAACGTCATACTGACTATACTGAGAATGGGGGCATAAAGCTATGACACCGGAAAAAAAAAGCTGACATTAAGGCGAATAGTCATATTCACAGTGCTTTGCTTCATACCAAACTACATACTGGAGATAGCCTTTTCAGACCACAACGGCGGGCTGACCTCAGCGGCGGCAGGACAGACTATCATGCTGTACCCCGCTGTCGCGAATATCCTCACCCGCATCATAACCAAAGAGGGCAAGGGCGAATATTACCTCAAAGCCCGGCTTAAAGCGCACAAGGGCATCTATATCGCGGCGGCAGTCCTTCCGCTTGTGATGGGGCTTGTGAACATGCTCGTGATACATTTTCTGTTTGATGCAGACACCGATATGGCTGAACTGTTCGACAAAAACACCGACGGCAAGGGGCTTAGTTTTGCGCTCGCACTGCTGTGCCTGACATATTTGCAGGACATTCCCCTGCTGATACTGGGCTTCGGTGAAGAATTCGGCTGGCGGGCATACCTCACACCAAAGCTGGAAAAATTCATGCCGCGACTGCCCGCATGCTGTATCACAGGCATCATCTGGGGACTCTGGCACGCGCCGCTGATATGGTACGGCTACGACTTCGGGCGCGGCTACGCGGGTTTCCCGTATGTTGGGGTCATCGCGATGTGCGTGGTGTGCATGCCGCTCAGTTATCTGCTGACATATATGACCGAAAAGACAAAGTCGGTCTTCCCCGCCGCCATCTGCCACACAGCGATAGACAGCGTTATGAATATCCCTGTGACAGCGGCGGTCAGCCGGGATGCCCTCACCGACAATTCTCTTTGGGTCGGCATTATATTAATGGGGCTTGTCCCCGCTCTGCTGACCTGCACACTGCTGACAGCAAGTCTCGTAAAGAGAAAAACAGCCCGATAAAACAGGCAGGGACACCTCCCGCAGGTGTCCTTTTTTGCGGACTGTAACGCATTCAGCAGACAGCGCATTCATCGGACTTTCGCCTGCACTGCTGACCTGCACACTGCTGACAGCAAGTCTCGTAAAGAGAAAAACAGCCCGATAAAACAAGCAGGGACACCTCCCGCAGGTGTCCTTTTTTGCGGACTGTAACGCATTCAGCAGACAGCGCATTCATCGGACTTTCGCCCGCACTGCTGACCTGCACACTGCTGACAGCAAGTCTCGTAAAGAGAAAAACAGCCCGATAAAACAGGCAAGGACACCTCCC
>NZ_CACWPP010000060.1 GCF_902762735.1 uncultured Ruminococcus sp. | reverse complement strand
TCTTGGTTGGATTTTGTGTGGTAACTTTATTCTACCAGATTTTCGTCTATCTCTCATTTCTTTTTTGTGAACTGTCCAACTTCTATTGTAGCACAACAGGTATCTCCATGAAAAATTGAAAAAAACACTTGACTTTTTCTGGGAACTGTGTTAAAATAGTAGGGTATGGTACAGCAGCCTCACCAACTGCGTGTACCCACCCGGTCTGTCACGTCGTGCGCCGGATATCCCCGTGTCTGGCTCGCTGCTCGCAGTGCCGCGTGGAGGGAACGGGTGTCAGGCATTTATTCGCCGGATGCGGCATTTCGACCGCATCAAGATCCTATCAAATTGGAGGAAGAGATATGTCTACGACCATGCCTAAGGCTGGCGAAGTCAGCCGCAACTGGTATATTTTAGATGCAACGGACAAGCCGCTCGGCCGTGTTGCTGCGCAGGCAGCCGTTCTGCTGAGAGGTAAGCACAAGCCCACCTTCGTACCGCACGTTGACTGTGGTGATCATGTCATCATCATCAACTGCGAGAAGGCCATCCTGACCGGCAAGAAGCTCGAGCAGAAGAAGTTCTACTGGCACACCGGCTGGATCGGCGGCCTGAAGGAGATCTCTTACAAGAAGCTGATGGCAGAGCGCCCGGAGAAGGCCATGACCATCGCTGTGACCGGTATGCTGCCGCACAATTCGCAGGGCGCACAGCAGGCGAAGCGTCTGCGCACCTTCAAGGGCGCCGAGCACAAGCACGCAGCACAGAAGCCCGAAGTTTACGAGTTTTAAAGGGAGGCTAGGACTATGTACGAACCCAAGGTAGCTTACCACTATGGTACTGGTAGAAGAAAGCATTCCGTTGCACGTGTTAGACTGATCCCGGGCAACGGCACCATCACGATCAACGGCCGCGGCATCGACGACTATTTCGGTCTCGAGACCCTGAAGCTGATCGTTCGTCAGCCTCTGGCACTGACCGAGACCACCGAGAAGTTCGACGTGGTATGTACGGTCGAGGGCGGCGGTGTGACCGGCCAGGCCGGCGCCATCCGTCACGGCATCTCCCGTGCTCTGCTCAAGTTCGATGCTGAGCTCCGTCCCGCTCTGAAGGCCGCCGGTTTCCTGACCCGCGACCCCAGAATGAAGGAGAGAAAGAAGTACGGTCTCAAGGCAGCAAGAAGAGCACCGCAGTTCTCGAAGCGTTAAAAGAATTTTTCGCAAAACGCCTATTTACGGTATTTTCGAGAATTTTTTACGAAGTTGTTCAACAGATTGTTCAACTAAATACTTTGAAAGTAAACCTCTTTGTCGGGAAACCGACAGAGAGGTTTTTTGTGTCAGGTCAGTTCATCGGAAAGTTTATCGTCGATCGTGTCGGCAAGGCGTATCTTCTGCTTCTGGAGTACATCAGCATAGATGTTCGCTGTAACACCTATGTCACAGTGACCGAGGTGTTCAGAGTTACTTTCAGGTCTACTCCGCTGTTCAGCAAAAGCGTGGCGTTACAATGTCGCAACTTATGTAGCGTCATGTCCTCAAACTCAGTGCCTTTGGTCATACGTTTCAGGGAGTGATACACAGAACAGCGGTCACGGTAGTTGCCCAGCCCCGAGGGAAAGACCATTTCGGGGTGAGCGTACTTATTTCCGAGAGCCATTTTCAGTTGCTCAACGTAGGCTTGTTGATCTCTGAGACACTTCTCAACGGTAGAATTCATGGCTATCAGACGAATACTGCTTTTTGTCTTTGGTGAATCAAGGTAGCACTCCCCATCCACGCAGGACAGCGTATGGTGAATGAATATCGTTTTCTTCTCAAAATCAATATCCTCCCACGCCAAACCAAGGCACTCGCCTATCCTCATACCTGTGAACAGCAGAACGATCAGGATACGCTTCACATCTTCGTCCCACGGCTTGTCACGGATAAGGTGGAGAAACCGCTTTGTTTCTTCCTCAGAAAGAGAATAACGCTTGCCGCTGTCACGCTTCTTCGGAATTATCACGTTCTGACAAGGATTGTCCCTTGCAAAACCCTGCTGTAAGGCTCTGCGGTAGATACTCTGCACCACGATATAGACCTTTCTGACCGAGATAGGATTTAAGTGATGCTCTTTGCCAAGCACTTTCAGGAACTCCGTCAGCATCGGCGTGGTAATGTCTTTGAGCTTTTTGTTACCGAGGATCGGTGCGATATGATTTCTGTACTGACTTTCGTAGTTCAGAACCGTAGTCGGCTTCAATTCTTCGGGAGCATAGTTCTCAAAATACCACTCAGCCAGTTCGGAGAAGCGCATATTTTCATTGAGCTGAGCATAACCCTTGCAGTGCCTTTCAAACTCAAAAGCATACTCCTGAGCCAGCTTTTCAGCCTTTTTCGGTGATGTGCCTTCCGGCGGAACGTAAGTTGTAGACTTGACGATTTGCTTTCCGCTGATGTCACGACCTGTGAAAACTCTTATGAGAAACTTTCCGTTTCTGTTTGTAATATTTGCCATATTATCTCCTTTGCGGACTATGGCATATCTCGCATTATAATAGTAGCGCGCTTTTCTCTGTCTGTCAAGATATGCCATAGCTTTTCGTCTTTTATTCTAATTGTGAACCCCTTGTTTTGTTGAATTTATACCGGGCAAAATCCTCCGACAGTCCACAGGCAGAAATAAAAGCCTTAGCCTTCCTCAGCTCACGGGACAGCTCATCTTCTCTGCTGATTCGAGCCGTTTCCTTTTTTAGCTTCTCACGGGTGAACAATCCACGCTCTTTTTCTTTCTTTTTGTAAGCGGAAAGCTCTTCGCTTGCAGTATCATACTTGTCTTTCAGTTCATCGTACTTCTGCACAGCTTCGTCACGTTCCTTTTTCAGCTTTCTGACCTGCTTAGTTGATGCGACATCACGCTTTGCAAGAGCCGTGATATTCTCCCAGTCATCTTTTGCGACTGTGACCTTACCCCCGAGCATTGTCCTGCCTATTTCGAGCTTGTCTATATCATCAAGTTTCACACGCTTCTGAGCGATCTTTTCAAGCTCCGCTTGGGCTTCGTCACGCTCATTCTCGGCTTGCGCTTTTTCTTCTTCAAGGGCTTTGATCGTGTCCTTGTACTCGCCATATTCAGCCGTTGTAAAGCTGTACCCTCTTGACTTCTTAGGCTCGCTGATCTCAAAACCGTGTTTGGTGCAAATATCGTGCAGGACTTTCCACTCTGAGAGCCGCCAGCGGTTGATCGCATTCGCACCTTTGCCGTAACCCATTTCCTCCAAAGCTCTCGCCATTGCATTTCGCTTTTCAAGACCGTTGAAGAAATGACCGAGGGGAATGTAGTCGATATGCAAATGGGGAGTTGCTTCATCAAGGTGCATCACGGCATTGAACACATAAAAGTTCGGGTTTCTCTCCTGAAAATCTTCCATGTATTCTTTCAGACAAGCAACAGCAATTTCCGCATCGGGAGTGCCGACACCCGTATCATCTTTCGTGCCGATCTGCACCAAGTCCTCATAGAAACTTTTCTGCTTGTTCGCACCCGTGATCACCGACTTGCTCGGCTCACGGTTGAACAGGTGCTGAAAGTAGTCAGGGATCTTTCTGTCATTCCTCTTTTGTTTTGCATTATAGTTAGCTATCACACCGTCAAAAAGCCGGTGATACGCTTCGCCCAGATCTTGCTGTTTGAAGATGATATTATCGGGCGTTCTGGACGGGTCAATGTTCTTGGCAGTGAACTCTCTGTTGTTGTGCGACAGGCTGCCTTTGCCCTGACACATTGAAATAGTTTTACTCAAACGTAACATCTCTCTTTCTAAGTTTTGTTTGAATGGTTAGCGATCGACTCCCTTACGGGAGGATCCCGACAGAAGTCGGGAACGATGCAGGAGCATCGTGCTGACCCTTATGACCGGGCAGCATAGAACGCTGCGCAGCAGCGGAATTTACGGTCGGTGCAAAGCGCCGCCAGTAACCCCAAAGCACTTTTGACAGCCTACTCGGACTATCAAAAATGCTTATGGGGCTCTGCGAGGCTAAGACGGCTGAGGTCACAGCCGAAAATGTGGACACAGTAATGCAGAAATCCGCATTACAATTTTTGAAAATCTGCTATCTCAGAAACGATATTTTTCATCGAAAGCCGACCTGCTTTATTGCTATTTATGAACTCCCAACAAAGATACTCTGCGTAGTCGAGATGATGTAAAGAATACACAAAACGCTCATCGCATTTTTCATCGGGAGAAGCTGGAGCAAAAGCTCTCCATTCACGCATCAGCCATAGGTAATTATTCAGCGTTCGCCACGCCCGCTTTTCCCATTCTTCATAGGCACGTTTTTCAGCTACTTGTTTCTGATATTCAGAGACTTCTTCCGATGTGGGAGCCTTGCCTATCTCGATATGCAGACCGAAGTCATGATTGAGTTTCTTGACCGCATCAATTGGCTTGTCCAAACTGATTATTTTTTGCGTGAAGCTGATAACATCATGATGCTCTCCGCAACCGAAGCAATGAAAGCTATCAGGGTAAACCTTAGCGGAGGGAGTACGCTCCTCATGGAACGGACATAAGCACATTCCTCCACGGTTGATATGTAAGCCATATCCCTCTGCCACGGTTTTCATATCAATAGCAGATTTTACTTGCTCGAATACTGTCACTCTATATCAAAAAGGAATAGAGTTGAAATACTCGATAGCCGACTTGAAAGCGGTCTGCTCCTGCTCGGTCAGGAAGTGGCAAGGATCATAGTCCTTGTTGTCCTCAGCATAGAAACCACGCTGACGGAGAACAGAGAGCATCTTGTCATACAGCTCGTCGTCACCGTTGCTGATAGCATTATCGTTGATAGTATTCATCATATCACCCCCTTACCTCTGAAAATAGGCAAGCAAATCAGCCTTGTTGACGAGAATCTTGCCCTTGATACCTTCGCCCGTGCGGATAGATTTGATCTTTTCCTGCTTCACAAGCTGACGGACGGTATGCTCCGAAAGCCCCTGAATGACCTCGGTGCATTCCTTGATCGTGAGCATCTCCACCTTTTCGGGAGAAACACTCGGTGCGGTTGTGACGGTGTTATCTCCGTCCTCGGCGAGCTGGATCAGTAGCTCCAGAATGTTGTCTACGATCTCTTTCTTCTGTGTTGTATTCATAGTGTATACCTCTCTCTATCTATGGTATTTGTTTGTAGTTTTGTGAACTATCGGCATTTTCAGCACAATCGAAAATCATCGCTCCCGAAAATGTCGATAATGTCGATTGTTCAGATGTTGGGATTAATAAAAACCATAACCCCACTCTTGTTGTTGCCGTTCGCTCCTTGCACCTTCTCACGGCGGAGATAGTTGTACTCCTCCAACATCTCCATTGTCTCGCCAAAGTCGGCGGCATTCTTGAAAAGTGTGCAGCGGCAGAGCTTGTAAAGGTCATTCTGCCTGATCTGCTGAATGTGCTTGGAACGTATCTTATTCAGCACCCTCTCCGCCTTAACCGTGCCGAGGTCAATATCTCCGAGACTGTAAGCGTAGATAGCTTGTTCCCGAAAATACTCGCCGATCTCAATAGCGTTGCAGAATGTATCCAGTGTAACACGGCACTCCACAGGGTTGATATCATTCAGCGCACACTTGATACAGTGAATGATACCGCACAGACGGAGCAGCTCGCCGTGATACTTTCCGCCCCAGTCCTTGCAGAAAGCCATATCCGTGATAAGGTGAGGCTCGATGAAGTTGTTGTAATAGTCAACGAACTCGCTATATGCCTTGCTGTCAAAGTGCAGATACAGCTCCTTTTCGTCATGGTAGGTGAATTTTGTGCCGAGTAGCTTATACACAAGGTTCTTATAGTCCTCGGTCACTTTTTCGGGGACTGCCTGCGTATCATACTTGCGGCTGCCGATATTGCTCACGGGGAAACAATACAGAAAACGTGCTATCAGACCGCTGCCCCTGAAAGCAGAATTATTTATCATGTTTTCAAACACATACGGCTGACACGCAAGACAGATACTCATGTACGGCTTTTTGAGGACGATGCTCCCTCTGGTTGCTCTGTCGCTAATGTAGGGTTCACCGTTCCATGATTTCAGCAGGAGGTCAAGGTTCGGGACGTTGTTGCTGTACCGTCCGCTAAAGTTGCCTAACATTCCTGCTTCATCTGAGATCATCAGCAAAGTGCCGTTTTCTTCAAGCTGATGTACAAGCGATTCAGGAGTAATATCATCAACAACTATCCTGCGGAAATTACTCGGAGGGATATTGCTGATCTCCGTCTGGAGCTTGGCAATCTCCTCAGCGGTGGCATCTTTCTTCTTTTCAAGGGCTTCGAGCTTGCCTGTCAGCAACTTGTACTCTGCCTGTGACTTGAAAATGTCCTGCTTGTTGTTCTCATTCCAATCATGAGCAAACTGTATGTACGGTCGCTTCACCATTGAGATAACAGGCGACTTCTTGAAACTCGGCTCTGCTACGGTGAGTGCATCAAGTACAAGCGGTTCGGTGTGGTCTCGCTTTGCCGACATACGGTATACTCCCGAAAAGCAGTAACTAACTGCTGAAAGTATTGCTGTCCCTGCCATTGCAACGTCTGTTGATGTGGTAGTTGCTATCGCATCTGCCACATCACCTATAATAGGTGGTAAAGCGTTCACAGGAAACGGCAGGAGGTTTGTCCCATCGGGACGGAGGGGTGTGGGCGGCACCCACTGTGTAGGTTCGTTCATATATCTACGACCTTTCTGTTTTGGATTCAGCCGACTTTCGTCTGCTGTACCTCCATTGTAGCATTTCTGATTTTGTCCTTGTGCGGATATTGCGTATATTCGCAAATAAATACGCAATTAAAATTTATATACGAAATATAATTTTTATAATACGCATATTATTGACATTTTGCGTATTGTATGTTATAATAGAATAAGATACCAAAAACGAGGTGTTTAAATGGAAACTACCACAATTTACCGCATAAATGAAAAAGACCGCACAATTGACATCGCACAGTCTGTCCAGAATGATGAGGAGAGTATTCATGGTGCTGTTCTGAATACGAAAACGTTCACCTTTGACGAGCTGTTGAATCAGCGTAAGACATTTGGGGAACATACCGAGCCATTTGATACATTTCGGGATAGGCTTCATAGCGCTTTGCGTATTGGCAGGAGTATTGAAGTCAGCACCGAGGATATGATTGCAAGATTCGTTGCCGAGTATGGGGAAAATATCTTTTTCAAAGGCTTTGTATCGGCAGTGATTGAGCTATATGATAGTGAGCGTAATCAGCTCCTGAAGCCTAATGACGTGGTGCTTGCCAAACTGAATAAGAACAAAATACAGTCAGGCATCTCCGAACGTATTAACAATTTTTTCGATACGCAACTCCCATTGATGTGCAGTGAAGCGTATTTCAGCTACATGATCAGTTTGGAATATTTCTCTTTACAGCCGAGTAGAACGGTGATTGCTGTCGATGATTATACATTTAATGTGTTTCACGAAAGTGACAACTGCCTGATGACCGTCCTTGCGGAAATTGGGCAGCTCGTTCACAAGAACAAGTGGACAGTCTGTAAGTGCGGATTTTGTCACAAGCTGTTTATCGGAACGGAGGGCGAAGTCTGCTGTCATTCCGCAGAGTGCATTGAAGCTCAGAAGCAACAGAAAGAAAAGAACATTGAGGAGAACACACAGGAGTATTCTGCTATAAAGAGGGACTATGATTCCTTTGTACGCAGATACAAGGGCTATCTCGATGTGGTGAAAACTAAACAATATCACCCTGATGATTATGATGCTTTTATGCAAGCGAAGAAAGAAAGAATGGATAAGATGGACGCACTTAAAAAGAAGCTAATCCGTAACGACCTGCCATCTGCTGAATTATATGATCTTGGTAAACAATTTAAAGCGGAGATCAAAGCTCTGACCGAGGAAATATTAGAAAAATACGGGTTTGATGTAACAGAAGTGGCGAAAATCAAGAAACCGAAAAAAACAAAAAAGCAACCTTGATTCCATTGGAATCAAAGTTGCTTTATACAGCGCATTGCACCGGGGATTTTTGTGAAATTGCTGCGCTCTGCACAAGAATTATTACAAAACTTTCGTAGAGCTGGACTTTTTTCGTTTAAGCAGCTATAATATAATCATCAAATATCGAGGAGGTTATTGTATGTTACAAATATCCGAATTAGCGATGCCTAAATATCACAAAGTTACTACTACTTGTAATGGTCGGCGAATCGAATGGGAAGATTACGAAGAAGCAAAGAACTTCTTCCTCAGAGAAATGATAACTACTGAAGGCGAGGAAAGAGATAGAAATGAGTGTGTCTATATTCAGCTTATTCATGGTTTGAATGAATGTTCTGACGAGTGATGTAGTGAGGACACCCTAAAATCTTAAAAAATTTGTTTGGAAACGTTGATTTTTTCATTTTAATTTGGTATAATAATAAGATAGGCTCATAGGAGGCGGATATGAAACAATATACTGTTGTTGATCTATTTGCTGGTGCTGGGGGACTAAGTTTAGGCTTTACGCAAACTAAACGCTTTGAGATAGTCGCTGCTGCTGAAAACAACCTCAATGCCAGAAAAACATATAAGCGCAATCACAAAAATGCTCGTCTTTATTCTGATGTAAGGACGATTGATTATGACGAGATAAAGGAATCATTTGGTGATATTGATGTAGTGATCGGCGGCCCTCCCTGTCAAGGCTTTTCAAACGCTAACCGCCAGCATTCTACTATAATAAGTATGAATAATCGTCTTGTAAAAGAATATGTACGGGCGATATGTCAACTAAAACCAACAGCATTTGTTATGGAAAATGTTGCTATGCTTCGGTCAAATGTTCATCGGTTTATTGTTGATGAAGATGATTTAAAGAATGACATAGTTATGGGGCTCGATTTATCAAAGGATTCTATTGAACTTGTTCCAGCTATTGAAAAAATGCCAGATATTACTGCTTTTGCTAAAAACTTAGATAATATAGACTCTTTTTCATGGGACGAAAAGCTATTTAAGATAATAACTGTGCTATACAGATACCGCATAAATCAACCTAAATTCAATAAAACAATAGCCAAGCACAAGACAGTGCTTGTAAAATCTTTGAAAACAATAAAGGAAGTAGTCATCAATGAAGAAACACCTGTTGTTAGTCAAATCGACTATAATATGGCACAGTTGATCATGTCATACATTGATGATAATCAAACTTGTTTTAATGATGTGATTTCTGCTATTGAGCCAGCTCTTTTTATCCAAAGAATGCTTCGTAAGATGAACGAGCTTAGAGAGAATAACATACATATATATAACTACGTTGAAAGTGACACTGGTGCATTAAATATCGAAGTCAAATCATACGCCGTGTTTGATTATATTAAAGGAATCCTTGAAAGCAAATACACACTCACTCCTATGACGTTGAATGCTGCGGATTACGGCGCTCCTCAAAAAAGAGAAAGATTTGTAATCGTAGGAGTATCTAAGAGCATCAGAAAGAATTATGAGCCTCCCAAAGTAAAAATTAAGGACGGTCATTATCATACAGTTCGAGATGCCATAGAAGATTTAGAGAGTATTCCTGCATATTTTGAGATTGATACTCCTGTAATACATCTTTCATCTCCGCCTGAAAATATAAGCAAATTAGCAAAAGAACTAAGAAGAAAACTGCTTTACAATCACATATCAACAGCAACACGAGATACTGCTATGGCACGTTTTAAAGCACTTAAAGAAGGTCAGAATTTCCATGATCTATCATCGGAATTAAAGACAACGTACAGCAATGCTGAAAGAACACAAAATACTATCTATATGCGTTTAGTATATGATGAGCCAAGCGGAACAGTTGTCAATGTAAGAAAATCCATGTGGATTCACCCTACATTAGATCGAGCTATTTCTATTCGAGAGGCTGCGAGATTGCAGACTTTCCCTGACAGTTTTGTTTTTGAAGGTACAAAAGATGCTCAATATCAGCAGGTCGGTAACGCTGTTCCTCCATTCCTCGCAAGAGCAATAGCTGAAAGCATCATAACTGTATTAGATGATTAAATCTAAGGGCAAGTGAAATATTACTTGCCCTTTTTGTTATTTAGCAATCTCACGCGCCTTATTCAGTATCTTTTCCTTTATGCGTTCTCTCGGTAGGCAATCAAGAATATACACGCCACCAAGCAAATTTAAGTACCCTGATAAATCTCCAACTATATCCGTATTGATATTTAAGCCCTCAGCTCTTGCGGCAAGAATGCCGTCAATAAAAGCCTGAATAATCATAGGATTATTGGAAGTATTGCGCTCTAAAATGTGCATGATATGATCGTTATGCTCACATACAAATTTGGTAAGTTCATACTTATCGGCACGATTCTCATCATAAGTAAGCCTACCTATCCACCAAAGCCGGGCAATAGCGTTTCTAATGAGTGAACGTCTTGCTCCATAGGCAAACATATAATGTTGCTTGATTGAATCAGGTGTACATTTCTTCTTGATTCGCCAACGATACTGAGTATAATCCCAAAAATTTCCTATACAAAGCCCAGCCCATAATCTTTCATCAGATGCTTGTGAATCGGAAAGAAAACGAAGATTTTCATATATGATCTGAGCATTTTCCGCATCGGTCTGTTCTTCCTTGACCTTTGACATATCGAGCTGAAAATCGTCTATTGTATACTTACTTTCTTTCAGTAAACAAGTGTCGTATTCATTCTTAAACCACTCTACTAACCAATCAGGTGAACTATCTTTAAAATTCGCTGCCCAAGTAGGAAGGTTGGTTTTTATAATATCAAGATCATCTTGCTCAATAAAATACAATTTCATTATTCATCACCGTCACTTTCGCTACCTGAGAATAAGAACAGAGAATTAAATGCCTCTGGTATAGGGCTGTTTATCAACTTCTGGGCATACTCAATAGTGTTAAGCTCATTAAAATCCTCACTTTCAACATCTATATCAAATGTTTTAAGCAGGGCATTCTTTATCGTTCGATACCAACCGTAATCAATCTCAGATCGCTCGTCAATATCCCTCTGTTTCAATTCGCTCATAACGAATGTAAGTGCAGGAATAACTGTCAAGGCATTAAGTATATGATTGTTATTTGAATCTCTACTAAGTTGCTTGTATGTAGAAAAATCATTGAACGGTAACTTGATAATGATTTTATTACTTTCAAATTCTACAAGCATTTCCTTTACATCGACATCTGGATTCCTAATGATGCTGAATATTGAAGGAAGATTGGCTATATCATCAATCTCCTTTTGAATATCAAAATTAACTTGTGTGCCAACAGCAATGACACAGCCTGCTTCGATCTCAAATTGCATTCCAGCGTAATCATCATGAAACTCATCACTTGAATAGCTATGCAAATCATCTTTAGCAACGATAAAAGTGCATACTTGAAGTTTTCCACGAACTAACCTTTTATCAAGTGGGTAGCGTTCTTCGGTGTTAGAGGTGATTATGACGTGCCGAAAACCAGTCTGCGCACATTCAAGGTGATACACATAGCTTGCCTTTCCCTCAGAAATCAGCTTTTTAATTGTATCTGATGTGAGTTCGGATACAAAATCAAGCCTGAGATTATATCCGTCTTTAACCATGTCAATAGACGTCTTAAAGGTACGATCATTATAATCGTCCGAATAATCAGCCAAGACAGGATATGGGTAAAGTTTATACTTTATGTCCATATGCTCTCACCTCCATTGAACAGTAGTCTTTATAATTGATTGTCACTCTCAGTTTTAATGTTACATTTTCAGTGAAAGTCAGTTTTGATACTATATTTCCGTTTACTTCTAAAATATCTCCCGATGAAACGTCCTCAGCAGAAACAATATCAGCATCATATTTGTCAGATTCTGCTGAAAGAAAAAGAGCGAGGCTACAATCTTCTGCCGATGCAGAGGGTGTGAATTGAATCAAATAACTGCCAGCTTTACTATTATCAGACATGATTCTCAATTTTGATGGTGCAATACCTGCTGGACTTTTCTTATGTTCAGTAGGGTACGGTCCTCCACCATTGCCTAATCCACTGCCGCCGCCACCTATGCCGTGCGTTGGAGTGCCATTTCCTTCTCTGCCACCTGAGCCCGGAATATCGTCCTCCTCAATATCTCCGTTTTCATCTTCGATGCTTGTTGTTCCTTCACCCGGAATACTGAAATCATCTTCTTTAGGCTTACGAACTTTTACTACCTTTTTGCGTATTTCCTTGACTTCATCATTCAAGTTCTCGGCTCTTTCTTCTGGAGAATCTGAATCACGTTCTTCGGTAAGATACTCGCCAACGGAAGGATTTAATTCCTCCGCACTACTATCATTTTTAAGTTCTTCAAGGCACTTCCTAATAAAATCGCCAAGAGCTTTGATTACTTTTTTAGCTTTTTGTGGATCATCGGCTCTATCATATTCCCACTTTGTGTGCTGCGGATTTTCCATAGTCCTTAAAAATACATTTAGCTCCTCACCCTCTATGTAGAGCAACCCGCTAAATTTGATCAGACCGCTGATATGACCTCTGTCCAATATCTTCATTCCCGTTTTACGAACCATTGCCACTCTGCGATGCATATCATGTTGCAAGATAAGATATAATGTGACCTTGCCCATAGATAAAATATTTTCTTCAAACAGGTTAGCATCTTCCTCCGATGTAGATGTTAATGCCTTATAATACTCGTCAGCATATTCCTCACAATACTTCTGATACTTTGCTACAATATCTGAGAGGTTATCTTTTTCGATAATAATACCGTCTACATCAACAATGAGCTTGCCGGTATATACTGCATACAGAAATCCGTCAAGTACAGATGCTATCATTTTCTCTTTCCATTCATCTTCTGCGATAAAGCCGAGAATAAATAAATCTGTACCACTATCTGAGGAGCGTGAAAAATCGGGATCAAGTGTGATTTGCTCATAAATCGGTGCATTCTTCTCTTTTCCATAAAAGCCGATACCTTGTTTAGTATCGCCTTCATCATCTTTAAAACTTGTTAATCTTGAAACGCCTTGATATGCTTCTATACCGTTGCTATCAAGAGTGCTGTAAAAAACAGTTCTCAAAGAGGAGCAAGCATAAGGTGCAAATTTACCGATTCCAAAAGAACCTCCATTAGAGCCACTCTTTTCAGATGCTCCCTGAGATTTAGTTAAATCTCTCCACGGTGAAGGTTCTTCATCGGAAGCTTTCGAGCCTATCAGACCACTCGTATTAAAATCACTTATACGCATACAAACGATTTTCTCTTTTTTGGTAGCCTTTAAAGCAGTATCGAAAAATTCTTTTGCCTTTGGTGTTCTCTGATTCATTCCAAATTCGCTACCACGCTTTAAAGCTAATGTCAAACCATCAATATCAGGAATATCTTTAACAGGCATATCAAACAAGTGAAATACAACCTTTGTCGGTTGCGTACTATCTACATTTGCATCAAGAGAATTCTGGCATATTTCTCTTGCGAGTGATTTGATTTTTGTACCACTAAATGTTTCAATACCTGAATCATTTATTCCCGATACTGCTCCATTATTATTAGAAGGAAAATTCCAATGATCTAATGTGAACGCCCCCATTTTCATTCCTCCTTAATCGAGCTTGAATTTAGTGCTTTTGGAAACTTCGGGCTTAGCAAATTTCTTCTTTGCTTCACGCAATTCAGATTCAATTGCAGAGAAGATTTTGTCAACGTCCTGTGATGTGTACTCATAGGTTGCAAGATTGGAACAATTCCCCAAGAGTTGTATCATATCTATGATCTTATTTGTTCTGGCTTCTGCCAACCTTACAAACTTTTCACGCTTAGTTTCTTTTTCCATAATTCGACACCTCCTATGTGTTTATATTAGTTTACCACATAATTCGACAAATGTCAATAGTATTTCAAAAATAATTTCTATATTTTCAAAATAATTCTGATATTTCAAAAATAAAAGGCAATATAGTGGCGTTATCAAATCAAATAATAACGGCTAAAAATCAAGAATAATAGTATATTACAAATTCAAAATAATAAAAATAATGCCTCATAACAAACTGCTATGAGGCATTACAATCATTTTCAAGTGCTATATTTACTTGATAGGCTTGAGCATTTCAAGGACGAGCTGTGCGCCGACCTTGAAGCCCTTGCGGAACTCATTACGGTTGGAAAGGTTGTGCAGGTCAATGTCAGCCGACTGGTATTCATCGAGAATGTCTGTACTGTCGGGATAGGCTCTTCTCAGCTTAGCTTCTGCCTTGACAAGTCTATCGAGGGCTGCCTTGTATGCTCCGTCGGTATCTTCGATCTCAGTCAAGTGGAACAGGTCATAGTCATAAAGTTCATCGAGAATATTTTTACTCATAATTGATTACCTCCATTTGGTTGAGTGATGATTACATACCCTCACCACAATCATTATAGTTTTATTCTCTGAATACCGGCGAGATCGTCAAGTCCGTCAGTTCAACATCTGTTCAACAAAGTTGAACCAAGTTACGATAAAACTTGAAATTTGCAACAAAGGCAATTGCTCTAAGATGCAGATTTTATCGTATTTTAGGCGTTTTCTTAAAAATGCTAAAAGTAAGCGAAACGATACTGTTTAGCTCGAAGAGATAAAGATCCCCCTGTGGGAAACATACGCAAGATCGCCCCGAAGCGCTATGCTTCGGGGCTTTTGTTATATCAAGTGAAGTGGTGAGAATCGGTAAGATCTCGCTCGTAGCACTTACTATCTGTAGTACGTTTTTGGTGAGTGCTACCGTGCTTCAGAAATGGCTAAAAGCGGTATGTCGGATATTTTGTCCGCTACTTGTCTGCTATTGCGATCTCGTAGCGGACATCCTTGTTTTGACCCCCGCTATCCTGCGGAAGAAAGCTGAACGCTCCGTCCATCGCCTGCGGCACTCTTTCGTGAGCAGTCTGGAACATATGAGCATAGACGTTCAAAGTCGGTCCCGAATCGCAATACGCTAACGTACCCGAGATCCAATGGACTGTTCCTCATCACATATCCCCTGTGCCGGAGATCGTCAGCGTGCTGGTCTTAAGGCCTCGCTCCCTCCGTCACGGAGCAGCAGGATCATAAACAGCACCGCCACCACGATCATCGGCAGATGCGCAAACACATCTGCGATCACGCCGAGGTCAGCGTCCTCCGGGATCGGGCATTGTGATAAGAGGGCCGCCAGCGCTCCCTGGCTCTCATTGAACACATGATGCGCGATCACCGCCGGGAACACGCTGTCTGTCTTTTTCGTCAGCCACATGAGGAACACCCCGTAGAACGTGAGCGCGAGCATCCTCCCGCCGCAGATCGTGAAGGCCTCGGAGATCGTACCACCGCTGTTCAGGCAGCCGACGAGGTCCATGGGCAGATGCCACAGGCCCCACACGATCCCGCCTGCGAGACATGTCCCCACCGTGCCGAGGAGCGGCTCCAGCTTCTGATTCAGATACCCGCGCCATCCCAGCTCCTCACCGATCAGTCCGACCGACGTGACGGCCGACAGCGCCGCGAGCGTCAGCACGTTCGACAGCACGTCCTGGACAGTCAGTCCCGCGAGCCATCCGGCATGACCGGTGAGGATGATCGGCAGGAAGAACTTTACAGAAAAGCAGATCATCGGGAGCGCGAAGGCCAGCAGGTACCATCGGATATTGCCGGCCAGATGCAGATGCAGCTCCATGTCACGGAAGCCCTCTTTGGTCACGGCTCTTGTGATAAGGCTCGCGATCGCCGGAGAAAAGGAGAATAGATCAAAAATGATGAAGTATACGGTGGTCGAAGCCTCCATCGGCCTTCTAAAAAGGACGAAGAGCAGCATGGATAAGAACACGATCAGCAGATAGATCCCGAGCCGCTTCGCATCTTCTTTTTTAGTGGTCATACTGCTCCACCCCTTTCAAATATAGTCGGCAGCTGATACGATAAGATAGATAGTACATCACCAGACATACGATCAGTCCGACCGACAGCAGCAGCGAGCCGTTCTGCGCGTTGACCGTAGTCCTGCACGTCTCGATGATCCTCTCCAAACGCGCAGGATCCAGGATCAGGGATGCCACCAGGAGGATGGCCGCCGTGACCATGCAGATCATCTTGATGATGCTGCCCTTCTTGCTGCCGAAGCGATAGACGAACGGGATGTCGACAGCACGGAGCAGGATCTGCACAAAGCACATCAGAAGGGCGATGCTGCTGATCGGCACGGCGTCCTGCCCCCGGTCGGCTGCGACCGCACAGTAGCCCATATCCACGAGCTGCACCGAGAACAGGAACAGCACGATCATCCCGAAGATCGTCTCGTATCTCACACGGAGGTACCCCCTGTAGCCGTCCGCGGAGGCAGTGATCCAGTACGCCCAGAGCTTGCGGTCATCGCCGCGCAGCACCGCCATCTGCAAGGCACCGGCCGCGAACACGCCTGCGAGCAGACCGCCGATCCGGATGGGCGCATCGCCGATGTCCGCTATCTCGCTGTGCATGAGCAGCAGCACGAGCACCGGTGCGGCGCCGCAGAGGAGCATGGAGAGGATGAGCCAGCGATCCTGCTTCCATTCCTTGTAGACAAGTCCTGTCATCACGGCTCTCTCCTTTCATGCGACCGCCACATCACGAGGAAGTACAGCGCACAGATCACCACGGATACTGCCGTCACACAGAGCGTCGTCCGCCCCGCGGACAAGGCCGTCACGAAGCGTTCGAACGCTGCATCCGAGATCAGCGCACCGCCCTGCGCAGGCTGGTCGGGCAGCTTGATGGTATTGGAGAGGAAGTCCAAAACGAGCATCACCAGGCTGACGCCGACGAGCGCGATCAGCCCGACGATCGCCAGATCCTGCTTCGTCTTCGCGAACATGAGGATATAGCTGTAGACCACGTCCACCAGCATCACAACGCAGACGGCGCCAAGGTAGATGTTCACCATCAGACCCGACGCATCGTAGCCGGTGGTGACGCTGTAGGCCATGGCGACCGCCGCAGACAGCAGACCGAAGAGCAGGACATCGCACAGCTTCGCCAGCAGATCGGCGAATGCCTGCTGCTTGGCGGTCGGCGGCAGGACGAAGGAATAGCGTTTCCACCCCGCGCTGATGTCGGCCTTCTGCACGCCGTTGTTCCCGCCTGCCATGGCCCCGCCGGTCAGGGAGACCGTCCCCACGAGCAGCAGGATCATCTCCACCGGTGCCGCCTCGCCCGGCTCCATGGATACGCCGGATAAGAGGGGCATCAGCATCAGCAGCGCCACGAGCAGGAACAGGATCAGCATCAGGAGCGTCCGCTTGCGTGCCAGCTTCCTTTCGCGGAAAACGAGCGATCGGTACAGCCGCATCATGACCACTCCTTCCTGTCACGGTGGACATAGTAGAGCATGATGTCATCCAGGGTCGCGGGGTCGATCACGCAGTCACGGTACTTGTAGGACGCCGCCTCGCGGTCATGCAGCATGACCTCCGCGCCGAAGCTGTTCGTGCGGATGCTGACGATGTCCGCGGCGTCGATCTCGGCGAGCGCATCCTTGCCGCATTTGAGGATGCCGTGCTGCTCGAGGATCTCGTCCTTGTAGCCCGTGAGGAGGATCCGGCCCTTGTCGATGAACGTCACCATATCGGCGATCTTCTCGAGGTCGCTCGTGATGTGTGAGGACATCAGGATCGATCGCTCACCGTTTTGCAGATACTCCATGAAGATGTGCAGGATCTCGTCTCGCACGACGGGATCAAGGCCGGTCGTCGCCTCGTCCATGATGAGGAGCTCTGCATCGTGGGAGAGCGCACAGGCGATCTGCAGCTTCATCTTCATGCCCTTTGAGAACTGCCCGATCTTCTTTTTGGTCGGGAGCTGGAACCGCTCGAGATACTGCGCATATACGGCATGGTCCCACCGCGGGTACATCCCCTCGAGGATGCGCGCCATGTCCTTGGCCGTGAACACGTCATGGAACGGCAGCTCGTCGAACACCACGGCGATGCGCTGCTTGATCGCCGTCTCATCCTTGATATGGTCAAGACCGAGCAGACGGATCTCGCCGCTGTCGATGTCTGTGATGTGCAAAAGGCTGCGGATCGTGGTGGTCTTTCCGGCACCGTTCTGCCCGATGAAGCCCATGATGCAGCCCTTCGGTACAGCGAAGCAGATGTTGTCGAGCGTGAAGCCGTCGTAGCGCTTGGTCACGTCTTTGATCTCGATCGCATTCTCATATGCGGTCATATCATTCCCCTCCATTCACAAGGTCCAAAAGCTCGTGGAGCTCCTCCATCGTGATGCCGGCCTTGCGTGCCGTGTCGCCCGCCTCCATGAGCAGGGACTCGATCCGCTTGAGCTGTTCCTCACGATAGAGCTCCAGATTCTGCGCCTTGACGAAAGAGCCCTTGCCCGTGTACGACTCGATGAAGCCGTCACGTTCGAGCGCCTCGTAGGCACGTTTCGTCGTCATGAAGCTGATACGGAGCTCGGTGGCGAGCACCCTCATCGAAGGCAGCGCTTCGCCCTCTTTGAGCTTTCCCTCCAGTATCAGCGTTTTGATCTGGTCCACGATCTGCTGATAGATCGGCTCACCAGATGCATTGCTGATGTTGATATTCATGATAAGTGTACACTCCTTGTGGTCCCTAGGCTCTCAAAGCATTTGCAACTACTATGAAAGTCATAATTGTATAACCTCTATGTATACAATTATAACAGATGCGTTACAGTTTGTCAAGGGGTCCTTGCTTTTTTTTTAGACTCATCCTAGATGCAAAAGCGATGCGCTCCTAGATCCGGAGAGCATCGCTCTTTTGATAGAAGGGTCATCTGTTGCTCGCACTGTTTGACGATGCGCTGCCGGTCACAGACCTGACAGTGCCTGCAAATCTTTCCGGCTGCAGGACGGCAAGTCCGCCGTGGCCGATATTACGGGATCGGCGGATCCGTG
>NZ_CACWPP010000059.1 GCF_902762735.1 uncultured Ruminococcus sp. | reverse complement strand
GCAATCCAACTATTTAAATTCACAAAATCCAGTCGCAAAAGCTCGGATCTATGGATTTTGTGACTGGATTTTGTCTGAATTTTAAGGCGGATTGCTATAAAGCCCGTGAGCATGCTCTCGGGCTTTTCGCTGTAATATAATGCTTCTGGGCGGACTGTGTTTCGCCACCCCTTAGCCGATGCAGGAGAGCGCTGCGTGAAACAGCCGTTTTGCGGATATTTGTCGGCAGTAATTGATTTGTGACCAATAAGGAGAATCCCAATTTGGTTGTGTATTGTATCATCAGCAATACATCAAAATTGGGAGAAAGGAGAAATACATATGAAAAATGGCAAGCGTGTTATCTGGTTCAACCACTGGTTCAGCCAGGCGTATAATTTTATAGAGATGCTCAGGCGCGATGAACGCAATTATATCATCGCCAGCGCAAAGGTGGAAGATTTTGTATTCGGCGCATCGGCGGACGAGCGTTATACCGAGCCGCGCGGCGTTGACGGCGTGCAGTATACCGCGTGGGCGCTGGATTTCTGCAAGGCACACGGGGTAGATGTGTTCTTCACTAAGCGTTGGCGTGCCGAGATAATGAAACACCTCGATGAGTTCGCCGCGATAGGCACAAAAGTCACCGCAGACGGCAATTATGAGCAGAACGATATGCTCGACAGCAAGTTCAGGTCTTGTAATTTCATGCGCGGGAATGATCTGTGCGCCACCCCGCTGATGGAGAGGATAACCACAGTAGAGGGCTTTGAGAGCGCTTATGCCGCCATCAAGGAAAAATACGGCAGACAGCACAAGGTCTGCGTAAAGGCTGACCGCGATGAGGGCGGCGTGACTTACAGGCGGCTCTATGACGAGGACGCACCGAAAACTCTGCCCGAAGATATAAGCGTCAGCGCATATATCGCAGACCTTAAAAGCCGTTCGCGCATATACCCCACAGTGGTCATGCCCTACCTCAGCGAACCTGAGATAAGCATCGACTGCATGCGCACATCGGGCGGGCTGATAGCAGTCCCGCGCTGTAAGGTAGACCGCCACATCACCGCGCTGAGGTTTGATGAGGAGTTTATCCGCATAGCCGAGAAAATATCCGAAAAAGTGGTGATCGAGTACCCCTATAACATACAGCTCCGCCCGCTTGACGGCGAGTATGTGTTCATGGAGATAAACACCCGCATGGCAGGCGGCTGTTACAAGGCAGATGCTGTCGGCGTGAATTTCCCTCAGCTTGCAGTCAGCCATGCTTTCGGCGATGAAGTCGATGTGCAGGCGATAAAGCGCGGTTTCCGCGATGTGCGCATCGGCGATACCGCAGGCTACATAATAATGCCCGACTGATAAAAACGCCCTCTGGTAAAAAAAGAGGGCGTTTTCTGTATGCATGTTGCAATTTCTGCGTTTGTGTGCTAAAATGTAATAGAATAAAAAATCCCAATTTAGTTGTGTATTGTTCCCACGCCTCAGGCGGGGGAACAATACGAAAGAACAGCCATTTTTTATCATCAGCAATACACATCAAAATTGGGAGAATAAAAAAAGGAGAGCTGTTATGGTATCAATTATAAAAAAAGCGCTGATAATATCCGCAGGGATATTTACAGCGGTAGCCGCATCGGGCTGTTACGGCGGAAATAAACGTGCTGATGTCAAAAATGCGATCAGCGTTGTAAGTGAACAGTTCGGGGCAGACTTCAAACTCAAATCGAAAAAAATTACAGGCGGTACTATGTGTAATGTCATCGTGACATGCAGTGAAACAGGCGATAAAGAGATAAGCGTCTTTCAATTCGATGAAAAGCATCCTGTATACACCGATTACATGTTCGTAAGATACGGCGATGACGCTTACTCTGCCATACAAAAAGCCGCCGAAAAAGCCGAAACGGAATGCAAAGTTGTCGTTATTGACCTGGCAGTAAATCATTATCCAAACGTCGCATATGATTCATCTTCTGACCTAAAGACATATCTTGCCGACAACGACTTTGAGATAAAAGTCTATATACCGCATAAACTTGACAAGGAAGGACTGATCGCTGAATATAAAAAACTTGCGCTTTCGCTGAGGGACAGTGGTATAAATTGCCACACCCTTGTTCTCGGGTGCTGCGAAAATAAAGCAGATCTTGATGCTATGACCCCGCCCGACCATATACCTCACAAAAGAGAGGACTATGATTCGGGTGTTTCAGAAGCGTTCGATACATCTATATCCAGCGTGTATCGTTCACTTGCAGAATACTGCAAAGACCCCGATGATCTCAAAGATGTTCTCATAGAAGTAGACGGAGTGACCGTTAAGAAAATATAATATGACTATCCCTTTAGCACACCAACCAAAAATGCGGTGTGTTGGCGGGACAGCTCTGCAAATTAAGGAGCGAATAACTGCCGGATAAAAGGACAGATACCTCATTCCATGAAGTATCTGTCCTTTGGCATTATATACTGCTGTTTGTATCACTGTTTTTCCGCAAGCGACGGGTCTTTTGCGGCGATAAGCCCGTAGAATGACGGCTTTGCCTTGAAACTCAGCGAGAAGAACAGCGGCATCTCATTCTGCTTCCAGCTGACCGCATCAGTCAGTCCCCATACAGTAAAACTGCCGATGGGTATGCCCTCGTCTTTCAGCGCGATCATCTGTTCCATAAAACGGCGGGAGTATTCACCCTGTTTCTCTTCCCAGTCATCTGTCGCGTCCTTGCTTATGTCAAGTTCGGTAACGGAGATCTCCACGCCCAGTTCCTTATTATATCGGCGGACTGCCTCCGCGTATGTCATGGGGTCACACCATGTACCGATATGTGACTGCATTCCCACACCGTCAATGTTTCCCGCCTCAGCCACAGGCTTCAGAAAGTCGATTATGACCATCTGCTTTGTGAAGTTGAAAGCGTTGTAGTCGTTGTAGTACAGCTTCACGCCCTCAGGCTGATATTTTCGCGCAAACTCGAAAGCCTTTTCGATGTAGTCATCACCGATGGTCTGTAACCACAGACAGTCGCGCTTCTCGCTCTTGCCGTCAGCGGCGGCTTCATTCACCACGTCCCATGCGTAGAAAAGCCCGGGATACTCGGTGTCAGCCCACTCAAAAACCGCCTTTATATAGTTCTCCATGCGTTTGAGCATCAGCTCGCGGTCGGCAAGTTCACCGTTTACATCGTAATCCTTGTAAAACAGCCATTCGGGAGTCTGCGAATACCACACCAGCGTATGACCGCGCATCTTTATGTCGTGGGCTTTGGCAAATTCCAGTTGGCCGATGCACTTGTCGAACTTGACAGCAGGTGCTTCGCGGTACTTTTCAATATCCGACAGCGTGGTGTCCTTGTCCAGCAAAGCATCGGGCTTCATCTCGTTCTCGCAGGTCATGCTGTTGAATTGTTCGGTGATGAGATTTATGTAGTCGGGGTCAGCAGTCTGGTAAGCCGCCACAGCCGAACCTATCGGGAAATCATCAGCATATACATCTTTCAGACGCGGCAGGTCGGCAGTCTTTGAAGGGAAAACAAATTCCTCTTTTGAAGCCGTTTCTGCGGTGCTTGCGGCACTTTCGGACTTATCATCGGTCTTTGCAGAGCCGCAGCCCGTCAGCAGGAGAGCGGCACTGAGTATAAAAGCGAGTGTTTTTTTCATACGATCACCTCATGCAAAGTTCTTCATATGTGGCGTTATACCGCATATAAATAGTATATCACAGAACTTCCCCCGATGCAACATAAACCCAGTATTTCGCAAAAAACGGTCTTTCAGCAAAGGCGTTCCCGTCGGGATGATATTTTGTGATGACAAATTCTAAAAACAAAAATATCGGAAAACGCGGCAAATAAGGCTTGCCACCGTATTTCCTTGCGTGAGAAGCGGTACGTACATCAAAACAAAAAACATAAGAAATATTATAATATTTTATCATTTGTTGATACATCAAAAGAGTTGTCTGCTGATTATTGCGAAAGCAAAATGCGAAAATCCTGATATTGTAAAATTCATGTCGGTCAATTATTGCTATATCATTCCCAAATATTGCGCAAATGGAGCTCATCTGCCTGAATATTGCGGGCGAATGCTCAAAAATTGCTGATGTTCAAATCATCGCAATTATTATTTATAGGTAAGCAAAAAATGAATAGAAAAACAGAGTTTGCGGTTGTATAATAATATCAGAAATTAAACATGGATATGTAAAGCATACAGGCTGACAACAATATGTTTGTACCGCTTTATAACAGGTGTGTACTTAGCCGTGTGCCTGAAAGGACAGGTAATTATGAAGCTGTTTGTTGATACCGCGAATGTCGATGACATCAGGGAAGCTGAGTCGCTGGGCGTTATATGCGGTGTTACCACCAACCCCTCGCTGATCGCCAAAGAAGGCAGAGTGTTCGAGGAGGTCGTAAAGGAGATAACCGAGATCGTTGACGGCCCTATCTCTGCTGAGGTCATCTCGCTGGAAGCTGACAAGATGGTCGAAGAGGCTATCCCGCTTTCAAAGATACACAAGAATATAGTTATCAAACTGCCGATGTGCGCTGAGGGTCTCAAAGCCTGCAAAAGGCTGACCGAAATGGGCATCAAGACCAATGTTACACTGATATTCTCAGCTGCACAGGCTATACTGGCTGCCAACGCAGGCGCGACTTATGTTTCGCCTTTCCTGGGCAGACTGGACGATATAGGCATGACAGGCATGGATCTTATCGAGGAGATCGCAGACATCTTCTCGGTACAGGGCATCAAGACCCAGATCATCGCCGCTTCTGTCAGAAACCCGATACATGTTGTTGATGCGGCAAGGGCAGGCTGTGATATAGCGACCGTTCCTATGGGCGTTATAAGACAGATGATAAAGCACCCGCTGACCGATAACGGCATCGAACGTTTCCTGAAAGACTGGGAGACAGTTCCCAACAAGTAAGTTTTCAAATAATTTGAATATACTCAAATTTCCACCTTATTTTCCAACCGAGACTTCCGACAACACCCTGACAAGACGGCGGCTTACCCCTCTGCTGTCTTGTCTGCGGAAGCCGATTGGATAAATGCGGGGTGTATATGCCCCACATTAATAATGCTATCCATTCTCCTTTTATTTCATATTATATATTCCTTCTGACAGACAGCTGAGAGATATTTCGGCTGTCTGTTTAGCTTTTGTGGGAATTGTTAAAGCTGTACAATAAAACGTACCGTTAAACAATAATTTAAAATAGCTATTGTAATAAAGACATATTTGTGTTATAATCAAGACATAGTTGAAAAGGACTTCCCGCGGGAAGTGTTCGGGAAATTTTTTCAGGAGGATAAACAAATGGAACAGAATTACATAAAACCACCCGTTGAGGTCAGGTATGCAGACCAGCTTGCAGCACTGGAAGCATCTGACACAGGCAAAAAGCCCGAAAATTGGCGGCTGTCACCGAAAGCGGTGCGCACTTTCATACTGGGCGGCGAAGCGGGCGGCGTTAAGATACCCCGCAAATTCTACGGCAACGATGCATTGGTCGAACGCTGTATAATCACGCTGGCAGGCAGCAGAGGTCTTATGCTGGTGGGCGAACCGGGTACTGCCAAGACCATGCTTTCGGAACTTCTCAGCGCGGCGTGCTGCGGTGTCAGCACAAACACCGTACAGGGTACGGCAGGCACCACCGAAGATATGATAAAGTACAGCTGGAATTATGCGCTCCTGCTGTCAAAAGGTCCGTGCAGAGAAGCGCTTGTGCCGTCACCTCTGCTGGTGGGCATGGAAAAGGGCATTTTCGCCAGATTTGAAGAGATAACCCGTACTCCCGCCGAGATACAGGACAGCCTTATCTCCGTGATGAGTGACCAGATACTCAATATCCCCGAACTGGGCGATGAAGGTCTTGTGCTGGCAAAGCCCGGCTTCAATATAATCGGCACTGCCAACACCCGCGACAAGGGCGTAAACGAGATGTCTGGCGCACTGAAAAGGCGTTTCAACTTTGAAACTGTCATGCCCATCGCAGATGTCCGCCTTGAAAAGGAAATAATAATCCGCGAAGCTGAGGATATGGCTAAGGCGGGGCACATCGACTGCCCCATAGATACCGATGTGGCAGAACTGCTTGCAGTCACCTATCACGAACTGCGTGAGGGCAGGACTGCTGAGGGCACTGTGGTCGAAAAGCCCGCCGCTGTAATGAGTACTGCTGAGGCTGTTTCGGTCTATTACCAGACCATCAGCCACAGCTGGTATTTCGGTGACGGCAAGGCAGATATGGGTCTGCTTACCGAAAATCTGCTGGGTGCGGTCTGCAAGGAGAACAAGGACGATCTCGAAAAGCTGAAAGCATATTTCAGGACAGCTGTTACAGCAAAAGCTAAAAAGGTTGGTGGCGCATGGAAGGCATATTCGGAAACGGCAGGCTTGCTGAGATAGCAGGCGCGGCGGGGGAACTGCTGAGATATGACCCCGATGGAAAGCTGCTGCTTTTCCCCGTGCGTCATCACAGCCCCGTCTGCGCATTTCAGCTGAGAAGGGCGATAGAGGAGTTCTCGCCCACTGTCATACTGATAGAGGGTCCCGAAAATGCCAACGACCTGATACCTGTGCTTACCGATGAACTTACCCGACTCCCTGCGGCGATATACTATTTCTATAAAGACAAGAAAAAGCTGGTAAGCCCCGATGCTGAGGACTACAAATGCTACTATCCGTTTCTGGAGTCGTCGCCTGAATACAACGCGCTGGCGGAGGGTAAAGCGCGGGGGATACCTGCGCGTTTCATCGACCTGCCTTACTGCGAGATACTCATAAACACCGTCAGCAGTAAAGGTCTGCGCACAGATGCCGAAAAACACAGCTATACCGATGATACAAAGCTGGCGCGGTCGCAGTTTTACAAGCGGCTGTGCGAAAAGACAGGCATACGCGGTTTTGAAGAGTTCTGGGAGAAGTATTTCGAGATAGAGGGTCTGAAGCTGTCGGCTGAGGACTTCTGCAATATGATGCACACCTACTGCGTGCTGACCAGAAATGACGAAAGCAAGACAGAACTGGAGGCAGACGGCACTCTCGCAAGAGAACGGCACATGGCTTACCGCATTCAGGAAGCGCTTGACAGCGGCGAAAAAGTGCTTGCAGTGACGGGCGGTCTGCACAGTCTTGGACTGGCGCAGGTGCTTAAAGCGGGCAAAATAAAGCCTTTCAAACTGCACAAGATGACCGCTGACATTCAGGGCGCTTTCCCGACAGCATATTCCTATCAGGCGGCAGACGCGCTTCACGGCTACGCATCGGGCATGAACTGTCCCGCGTTTTACGACGGCATAACCGCGCGGCTGAAAAATGGCGATGACGCGGCAGAAGTCTACAACAACGCCACCCTCGAACTGCTGATAGCAACAGCAAAGGAAAGCTCAAAGCGTGACATTCCCGTGTCGATAGCAGATGTGACTTCTGCAAAAAGCGTTATGACAGGTCTTGCGGCACTCAGGAATGTGAGCCAGTGCGGTCTGGCAGAACTTTCCGACGGCATAACTTCGGCGTTCATAAAGGGCGAAAAAACCATGTCAAGCGCCATGCCGCTGACGATAATGCGCACCCTCGCCACAGGTGACGGTGTGGGGCACATCGGCGACAAGAGCCATGTCCCACCGCTGGTGGCAGACTTTGAAAAGATATGCGAGCAGTACAAATTAAAGTACACCAGCGTTATCCCGCAGGACATCGACCTGCCATTGTTCACAGGCGAAAAAGGTATCGCTGTCAGCCGATTTTTCCACAGGCTGAACTATCTGCATACAGGCTTTGCCAAGCTGGTGAAAGGTCCTGACCTGCATCACGGGCGCGACAGGAGCAGGGTACACGAACAGTGGAATTACCGCAGGACCCCGCAGGTCGATGCATCTCTCATCGACCACACCACAGACGGCTTCACCATTGTGGAAGCCTGCGCAAATGTGGCGGCAAGGGCTTTCGCCGAGAGCGGCAGGTGCGATGATGCGGCGCAGACTGCCATAAGCTGTTTTGAGATGGGCATACCGCTGACCGAGAGCCAGACTGCCACACTTGACAGCATAGTGGCAAATGACGGCGATTTCTTCTCGGTAGGCGAGGGTCTGCGCTGCTTCGGCAGACTGTACGACCTGCGCAAACTGTACAATTTTGAGGACGAAAGTTCTCTCGAATACATGAACAGCTGTATGGCAAAACTCATATCTGCCCTGCCGATGATGGCAAATGCGCCCGATGATGTGGCTGACGATGTGGTGGATATAATGCGGCTTATGTTCAGTCTGACAGGCGGCGTGCTGGCTGACTGGCGCGACACCCTCGAAGATGCACTGCTTACAATGTCGGAGGCAGGCGAGAAACACCCCGCTGTTTACGGCGCGGTGATGGGTCTGCTGTACGCCATAGAAGCTGACCGCAGGGGCGATGCCGAAAACGCCATGCGCGGCTATCTCAGCGGTTCGGCAGAGGTGCGCAAAAAGGGCGCTGACTATCTGCGCGGGCTTTTCAGGACGGCGGGCGACATCGTGCTTGCTGATGACTCTTTCCTGAAAATGACCGACGAACTTATGACAGGCTTTGAAACTGCTGATTTCATGGAGATACTGCCCTCGATGAGACTGGCATTCTCCTACTTCACACCGTCCGAGATACACGATATAGCAAGGGCGGCGGCAGACATACACGGCGGCAAGGCAGATGACCTGCTTTCGGGCGATGTCATAGATGAGGGGCTTTACGGCTTCGGAAAAATGCTGGACAGCCTTATCACGGCACAGCTGAGCGGAGGTGAGCAGAAATGACGGAAGCAGAAGAAAAAGCGCTTTCGATGAACAGGTGGCGGCTGGTGCTGGGCAGTCAGTCGGACAGAGAACTGGATTTTTCGGGCGATGAGCGCGAATTGCAGAGCTTCATGGACATGGAAGAACTGCTCGACTACCTTTACAGCAGGGCAGACGGCGACGATGTAAGACAGGGAAGCGGCGAGAGCGCACAGCGGACGGCAGGTCAGGGCAAGTCAAAGCTGACAGCCGCCAAGTGGATAAACAAGGTGCGCGAACTTTTTCCTAAACAAACGGCAGAGGTGCTTGAAAAACACGCACTTGACGAGTTCGGTCTTACAGAACTGCTGACCGACAAGAAAGTACTAGAAAAGATGACCCCGAACATGGATCTGCTGAAAACGATCTTACAGCTGAGACACCTGATGCGCGGCGAGGTGGTGGAAACCGCCAAGAAGATAGCCGCGCAGGTGGCAGATGAACTGCGTCAGAAACTGGAGAACAGCGTGCGCCGTTCGATACTGGGGCGCATAGACCGCAATTCTTCAAGCCCCGTACATTCGGCGCGAAACTTAGATATTAAAAAGACCATACGCCGAAACCTGAAAAACTACGACAGCGAAAGCGGTCAGCTGATGCTGAAAGAGATATACTTCTCCAACCGTGTCAAGCGCTTCAATAACAAGCGCGTGATAATCGCCATCGACGAAAGCGGCTCGATGGCAGGTTCGGTGATATACAGCGCCGTGATGGCGCAGATAATCTCGAAACTGCCTTTTGCTGAGGTAAAACTTGTGATATTCGACACGGCGGTGGTAGACCTGAGCGAACATGCGGAAGACCCCGCAGAGGTGCTTATGAGCGTACAGCTGGGCGGCGGCACCTACATCGACAAGGCGATGACCTACTGCGAACAGCTTATATCCACCCCTTCGCAGACGATAGTGATATGCGTGACAGACCTGTTCGAGGGCGGAAATGTCAACAGACTGCTGAATGTCAGCAATAATATCATCACAAGCGGCGCGAAACTCAGCTACCTGACAGCGCTGGACGAAAACGCGAATGCGGCGTTCAACCGTCCGCTGGGTCAAAAGCTGGCAGATATGGGCGCTTTTGTCGGTGCTATGACCCCCGACCAGTTGGGCGGCTACATCGGCAAAGTGTTCGGATAGGGGGCGGCATATGACTGAAAAAGTACAGAAATTAAGACAGCTGATAGCCGCCGCCGATGAAGATGCGCTGACAGGTCTTGCAAATAAAGGCACATACAAACGCGCCTGCAAGGACGCAGAGGGTCAGACAGCCGAGTTTGAAGAGGGCGATGACTGCATTATCCTCAACTTCGGCGGCGAAACGGTGACGCTTAAAGCGCCTCTTGAAAACAGCACATGCAGCTGCCCATCAAGGGCGGTGTGCAGGCACATAATAGGTGCGCTGGTGCTTATGAAAGGCGTTATACCCGCAGATGAAGCACCTGCCCCCGCAGAAAAGTCCGCCCCCGAAGAAAAAACGGAGAAGCCCCGCCCCGCCGAAACTCCCGCAGTAAAACAGGTGCAGGAAGTTCCTCCCGCACCGCAGGTGAAGTACCTCTCCGATAAGGACGAAGCGCGTGTGCATGACTGCGCATCTCTTTGCAGGGGTCTGCTGGGCGAGATACTGACAGACGGTCTGGTGCGCATGCCCGATGACATGCCCGCCCGCATCGAAGCGGCGGCAGTGCGCTGTCACGGTCTTAAAGCGGCAGATGCCGAGCGCGTCATGCGCAAGGTGGGCGGTCTGCTGACGGCACATCTGCAAAGGCGTGCATCGTTCAGTGACCACGAATTTGCAAGAAAACTCTGTGAAGCTGACACCCTGCTGGCGGCTCTTGAAAAAGGTCGGCTGACAGAAGAAGCGCTGGGCGAATTTCGGCGCAGTTACGAACCTCTTGCGGGTGAACTGAGCCTTCTGCCCATAGGTGCGCGTGATGTTTCGGGCAGTGAGTACAAGGGCGAGATATATTATTTCCTTGACGAGAACAGGACATCGGGCAGGGATTTCCTGACAATATCGGATATGCGCCCGACTTATTACGAGGACAGCACCCGTTCACGCCGAGTGCCGCCGCTGTCCCCGTGGGACTTAGGTGCAACGCTGAGTTCGGTGATGAGGAGCAAACTTGTGCTGGTGGGTGCGAAAGTCAGCGGTGAAAAGCTGTCATCATCGGCAGAAACCAAAGTCGCAAGCCAGACTAAAGCAAGCCTTAACTGCCCTGCGGTGCATAAGCTGATAATTGACGATTTCAGGCAGATAGCCGCAGAACTTGACGAAGCGGGCGAGTATGAAACTGACAGAATGTTTTTCATACACCCGACAAAGTGCTGTTACCACCGCTTTGACAAGTACAGCCAGAATTTCATAATGGAGATAGAGGACTGGCGGGGCTGCCGCATAAAGGTAAAGGCAAAGTTCCGCGCAGAAACCAAAGCGTTCATCGAACTGCTTGAAATGACAGCGCGGCGCATGGTCGGGAATACCGATGCAAATTACACCATTCTCGGCACTGCGAGTGTGCAGAACGGCGAACTGACGATCTTCCCCATAGAGATCTACGATTTTATCGACTATTTTGATGACAAGCAGTATTTTCTGCCCGAAAAGTATGACGGCGCTGAGGCTCTCGGCGGCTATGCAGACCGTCTGCTGAGTCTCTTCACGCGGCTGAGGAATACGCTGGCATTCATCGTACACTGCGGGCTGAGGTCTGAGATACGCGACGAAGACAAGCTGACAAAGCGTGCCGAAAACTGCGGCATGGCGCATCTTGCCGAACTGACCTCTGCACTGCTTGACAGCGCATCTGCATACAGGCACAGTCTGGGTGGTGATGCGGGAAGTATCCTGCAAAAGATGTCAGCGCTTTACGAATATATCGAGCTTGGCGAAAAACGCTTGCAGACCATCACCGCGCTGGCGAAGATGCAGCCCGAAAAGCTGACGGAAGAGCAGTCACCATTTTGATAAAGGTACAAATTTAAGGACAATATATCAAGCGGCGTTCAGCCGACATTGAAAGGAGTAATTGAAATGATATTCGCAAACCACGCGGCAGGGGAGTCGAAACTGGCAGAACTGCTGGTGAAACAGGGACTTTCCGAAGAGAATGTTAAGGTATTTGAAACTTTAATGGACACGGAAAAGCCCGCCGACTACACACTGCTCGACAAGATGGAAGCAGTTTCGGCATATGACGGAAGAGTCACTGAGTTAAGCAAGTTCCACCAGGCGGCAAAAGTCGAGATAGTCAAGCAGAAGAGCGAAGAGCTGACAAACAGATTTCTCTGCTTTTTGTGGGCGGCATTCGGGGCGAGCAGTGTCGTGTTTACAGACAGCTTCCTGACAAAATGGAAAGCCGACTTCTGCGCGGAACTTTTCGTGAAAGCGCTGACCGCATGGAAAGGTGCTGAACAGGCAAAACTCTGCGGAAAAGCAATTGCCGCTGTCTGCGGGACGACCAAAACATGGGACAGCGACATCATAAAGAAGAACACCGATGCCGAAGAAGACGCCGCCATAGCCGATATAGTCTATCCGACCAGCGATTGGGTAAGCATGATGCTCTATGCGCGGGCGCTGGAACTTTCTGAGAAAGAGAACGCTGTGGTAAAGCATATCATCGAAGTTCTGGGTGCTTACTATCCGAAAGATTCTTCAGCTCCGATCCGTGTAAATAAGGTCACATATCATGTGGCACTGGGCGAAGCGGCACGCTTTGACAAAAAAATGCTGGCAAAGTTCAACGAACTGGCAGCAAATCACACAAAGGAAATAGCTGAAACGGCAGTGCGCCGCGATTGTTTCAAAGTGCTGGAAATTATGGATAAGTCAGACAAGCTGTGCGACAAGGAATATATAGGTTTTCTTGCGGCAAACGGCAGGTACAATAATGCTGATATCCCATCGCATCTGGCATATATCGCGAAAAACCGCACCGCGCTCTTCACCGACACACTGAAAGGTCTGACAGATGTTGCGGCAGTCAGGGTCATGGCTGAAACACTGCAAAAACTGGGTCTGCCCTGTCCCGACATCAACGATGCGGTCAGTGAAAAAATTGAAGAATTTATAAGAAAGACCCTGCCGCATGAAGCTGACAAGGTGATAGAATACCTCTACGGCAATATCGACACCGCCGAGATACTGGAAGTCCTGAAAAATGCACAGTGGAGAACAAGCGGCAGAACGGATATAGACTACTACGGAAATCTTGGCATAGATGACTTTTTCAGCAGATACTACACAGTGCTGATGCAGGCTGAACTGGGCTATTCAAAGAACTGGTTCATCAAGGACGTGACTGGCTTTGAGCTGGTCAAGCGTGAGGACAAGTGCTTTGATATGCTGTTCAGGGCAGGTCTGCCTGTAAATACTGCGGTGGCATGCGTGGCTGAATGTGTCGAAAACCTCTATTCTGACAGAGAACCTACAAGAAAAAGAGCGGCTGATGCGCTGGCAGAACATGCCGAAGAACTGGAAAAACTGGAAACGGCAGACCTTTCCGCACCCGCAAGGCAGATGGCGGTAATGGCGTTCGACCACGACCCCAAGCGCTATAAAGAGAAGATAATGGCGATGGTGGAAGACAGCAGTAAGGCGGTCAAGACCGAACTTGTATCTCTTCTAAGCCGTCAGACAGGCTGGCACGATGAGATCGCAGAACTGCTGACCCGAAAGAAAGCCGCCGCCCGCGAGATGGCTGTCTCCGTAATAGAAAAGCAGGGCGCTGAGATGTACAAAGATGCGCTGAATGCGGCGTTTGAAAAGGAGAAGTCCGCCAAGATAAAGGACAGGATAGCACTGCTGATAGGCGCGGCAGTTTCACAGAAGCCTGAGGAGGAAAGTTCGGGCGCACCTGTTGACATAGTTGCCGAACTGACAAAAGGCGGCAAGGCAAAGAAAGTCGCGTGGTGCTTTGAGGGCGCACACAAAGAGGTAACTAATGCAGACGGTACGGAAGCGCCCAGGAATTATCTGGAAGCACTGCTGATGTGCTACGCGGCTATGACGAATTTCGGTGTCAGCCCCACAGCGAACGATCTGGCTGAAAAGCTGGACAAGCGCAGTCTTGAGGGCTTTGCCGCAGAGGTGTTCGGCAAGTGGCTGGATAACGGCGCACAGGCAAAAACCAAGTGGGTGCTGTATTTTGCGGCTATACACGGCGGCAACGCTATGGTAGATGACTTTATGCACTACATCAAGTACTGGGGCGAAAATTCGAGAGGTGCAATAGCTTCCGAAGCTGTAAGAGCGATGGCACTCAGCGGCAGTACCACAGCGCTTATGAATGTTGACGGCATGTCGCGCAAGTTCAAGAACAAAATGGTGCGCGGCGCGGCGGCAGAAGCCCTGAGAAATGCCGCAGAAGAACTGGGTCTGACCACCGAAGAACTTGCAGACAGGATAGTTCCCGATCTCGGTTTTGACGAGAACATGTGCAGGGAGTTCGATTTCGGACCGCGTCAGTTCAAGGTGTATCTGGCGGCAGGCAGCGAATTGCAGATATTCAGCGGCGACAAGCAGGTGAAGAACCTGCCGAAGCCCGGTGTCAATGATGATGCCGAAAAAGCTGCGGCAGCATCGGCAGACTTCAAAGAGATGAAGAAACAGTTAAAGACCGTTGCCGCCAACCAGAAAGCACGTCTTGAAAGCGTGCTGATGAACGACAGAAAGTGGTCGCAGGATGGCTGGAACGCCCTGTTCGTGAAAAATGCGGTGATGCACGGCTTTGCCATCGGGCTGATATGGGGGCTGTATGACGAGAACGGCAGGCTGACAGAGACCTTCCGCTACACCGAAGAGGGCAGTTTCAACAGCATCGAGGACGAGGAGATCGAACTTTCGCCAAGCGGCAGTATCGGTCTTGTACACCCGCTGGAACTGACCGAAGAGCAGAAAGCGCAGTGGAAAGAACAGCTTGAGGACTACGAGATAGTCCAGCCCTTCCCACAGCTTGACAGAAAGGTATACCGCATGACCGATGAAGAGAGAAAGTCGCAGGCGATAATGCGCTTTGACGGCATCGAACTGAACAGTCTTTCGCTGATAGGCAAGATGACAAAAGCGGGCTGGTACAAGGGTCAGGCTGAGGACGCAGGATTTTTCTACTATTTCTGGCGCGAAGATGTCAGCTGCCGCACTAAGCAGTCCGACGGCAGTTATCTGGCTGAGGGCGTGCTGGCTTATCTGGAATTTTCGGGTGCAAGTATAGTCAACTACGACTTTGAGGGCGAAGATGTCACCATCAACAAGCTGGAGCTTTACAAACCCGGTGCAGACCTTTACCGCGCACAGCCCGTGACGGTAGGCGAGGTAAGCGACAGGTATTTCAGCGAGCTTATAATGCAGCTGACTGCTGTGCTTGGCAAGCCCGAGGAAGAATAATAAAAAAGTGCGCAGTCGTGTGGGCTGCGCACTTTTTATTTTATGTGGTTATCCCGCTGATACACCAAAATAAACGATGTTATATCGGGAACCAAATACAGTTGGCGGTTATCTTTCCCCCCGCCTGCGGCGGGGGAAAGATAACATCAACTCAGTTTTTCCTCATTGATAAAGGTATTTGGCAGTGGTGTGCTAAAGGGATAGTCATATTATTTTATTCAAGGGACAGTAATATGCGGGCGGGAGGGAGGGGAGGCAGCCCATAAAAAGAGAACTCCCTGCGCACTGTCCCGACACATCGGGCTATCGGGTGGCACGCGGAGCAGTTTTCAGTACATGACAAAGGCGGAAGTCTTGCTTATTAACAAAACATTCATTCTGCGCTGTATGCAAATTCACAAATAAGTTATATAATATGATGGTATGTATAATCATTAGCATTTGGATATTATTGTCAATGGTAGAAAAAGGGAGTGAACTATGCTTAGCTTAAAGGAGATAACCAAAAACTATGTGGTGGGCGACACCACTGTCAAGGCGCTCAAAGGTGTCAGCATTGATTTCCGCGAGAACGAATTCGTGTCAATTCTTGGACAGTCGGGCTGCGGCAAGACCACACTGCTGAACATTATAGGCGGACTTGACCGCTACACAGACGGCGACCTGAACATCAACGGCAGATCCACAAAGGATTTCAAGGACGCTGACTGGGATAGTTACAGAAATCATTCGATCGGCTTTGTTTTTCAGAGCTATAACCTGATACCTCACCAGACGGTGCTTGCAAATGTCGAACTGGCGCTGACACTTTCGGGCGTGCCCAAAGCCGAGAGAAGAAAACGCGCCATAGATGCGCTGACACAGGTGGGTCTGGGCGACCAGCTCAGCAAAAAGCCCAACCAGATGTCGGGCGGACAGATGCAGCGTGTGGCGATAGCCCGTGCGCTGGTCAATGACCCCGATATACTGCTGGCTGATGAGCCGACAGGTGCGCTTGATACCGAAACGAGCGTGCAGATAATGGAGATACTGAAAAATATCTCCAAAGACAAACTGATAATCATGGTAACGCATAACCCCGAACTGGCAGAAAAGTATTCTTCGAGAATTATCAGACTGCTGGACGGTAAGGTGACTGATGACTCAGACCCCTACAATGCCAATACCGTAAATGTCGAGAAGTCGGCGGCAGAGAAGAAGAAAGAGCGCAAAAAGCTGAAAACTTCCATGAGTTTTCTGACTGCGCTGAGCCTCAGCCGAAACAACCTGATGACCAAAAAGGCGCGTACACTGCTCACCTCTTTTGCAGGTTCGATCGGTATTATCGGCATCGCGCTGATACTTTCCATCTCCAACGGCGTGCAGGTGTATATCGACCAGGTGCAGTCAGATACACTTTCCACCTACCCGCTGACCATCGAACAGACCACCGCCAGCATCGGTGAGATAATGAACATGATGGCGGAGGACAGAGAGGCTTCCCGTGAACATGATATGGATAAGGTCTACTCGCAGAACCAGATGTCGCGTATGATAAACACGCTGATGCAGGAAACAAAAGTCAACAATCTGGAGAAGTTCAAGTCTTTCCTTGACGAGAACAAGGAGATAAAGACACTCACCAGCGATATAAAGTACGGCTACGCCACCACCCTCAACGTGTTCAAGGCTGATACCTCTGACGGCGCATATCAGGTCAACCCCTCACAAGTGCTGATGGATATGGGCTATCTCAGCGAAACACAGATGATGGGCATGTCTATGGGCGGTTCTATGGGCGGCATGGACGTATGGACGGAGATGATAGACAAAGATGACCTGCTAAAATCGCAGTATGACATCATCGCGGGACGTATGCCCGAAAAGTACAGCGAAACTGTGCTGATAGTTGATAAGCATAACGAGATCAACGACTATATACTCTACTCGCTGGGTCTGCTTGATCCCACCGAGCTGAACGGTATCGTTAAGAAAGCCATCACGGGTGAAGAGGTGAAGCTCAGCAACGAACAGCACAGCTATACCTACGATGAACTGCTCGACCTGAAATTCAAGGTCGTTCCCACCACTGATTTCTACCGCAAAAAAGACGGCGTGTGGGAGGATATGAAGGACGACTACGATTACATGGTCGATGTGGTCGATAAGGGTCTGGAAGTCAGCGTTGTTGGTATTTTAAGACCCAATGACGATGCGGCGGCTACTTCCATCAACGGCGGCATCGCTTACAAGCATGAATTGATGGAGTACCTTGTAAATGAGGTCAAGGACAGCGATATAGTAAGGGAACAGCAGGAAAATCCCGATATAGACGTGTTCAGCGGTCTTAAATTCAAGGGCGAAAAGGACGAAGAGACTGAACAGCCGAAAGATGCTGAAAAGGAAGAACCTCAGAAAGAGGAAGAGCCTACCGCTGAGGAGACTGCCGCACAGTCTGCACCCGCTGCGGGAATGCCCGAACTTTCAGATGAACAGAAAGCGGCACTTATGGCGGGCGAAAAGCCCGATGGCATGAGCGATGAAGAATTTGCGGCTATGATGGCACAGATGCCCGCAGAAATGCCCGCGCTTTCAGATGAACAGCTGGCGGCACTGATGGCGGGCGAAAAGCCCGATGGCATGAGCGATGAAGAATTCGCGGCTATGATGTCACAGATGCCCGCTGAGGCACCTGCTGCGGAAATGCCCGAGCTTTCAGATGAACAGCTGGCGGCACTTATGGCAGGTCAGCTCCCCGAAGGTATGACTGAGGAGGAAGCTGCGGCTTACATGGCGCAGGGCGGCAATAAAGAACAGATGCAGGATCTCACCAACATGGGCATGAATGCTATGGGCGGTCTTGACATGGGTTCGCTTATGAGCGGAAACGGTGATTTCATGGGCGGTCTGACAGATGCACAGAAGGAGTTCCTTGCAAGCCTGACTGACGAACAGCTGGCTATGATGCAGGGCATGATAACCGAGACCACTCAGCAGAACCTCGACCAGCTGGCAAACAGCGGCAAGTTCTCAAACACCACATATGACGCTAACATGGTGGTGCTTGGCTATGCAACACTTGAAAATCCGAACAGCATAAACATCTATCCGAAGGATTTTGCCTCGAAAGAGCGCATCATCGAACTGATAAACGAGTACAACGATAATGCCGAAGAAGCTGACGAGATAGAGTATACCGATATAGTGGGCGTTATGATGTCCTCCGTGACCTCGATAATAAACGCAATAAGCTATGTGCTGATAGCATTTGTTGCTATCTCGCTGGTGGTATCTTCGATAATGATAGGCATAATCACCTATATCTCGGTACTGGAGAGAACAAAGGAGATAGGTATACTCCGTTCGATCGGTGCATCAAAGAGAGATATTTCCCGCGTTTTCAATGCGGAGACAGTTATCGTGGGCGCGGTGGCAGGTCTGCTTGGCGTAGGCATCAGCTATCTGCTGACGATACCGATAAATGCGATAATCGCTCACCTGACAACAGTGCCGATGCGTGCGGCTATACCTTACGCGGCGGCAGGCATACTGGTGCTGATAAGCATTCTGCTGACACTTGTGGCAGGCTTGTTCCCATCAAGGATAGCGGCAAAGAAAGACCCTGTTATCGCACTGAGAACAGAATAATATCTCTTTTGAGCGGTGCTGTGTAAAGCAAACACAGCCGTTTAAGGGTACGAAAATAAAGACACTTCCGAGAGAACACGGAAGTGTCTTTTGCGTTATGTGGTCATCAATATGAAGCGCCATGCTAAACAACGTATCACGGTTGATATGGATAATTTGGCGGTAATAGCGGCAAAGAAAGACCCTGTTATCGCACTGAGAACAGAATAATATCTCTTTTGAGCGATGCTGTGTAAAGCAAGCACAGCCGTTCAAAGGTACGAAAATAAAGACACTTCCGAGAAAACTCGGAAGTGTCTTTTGCA
>NZ_CACWPP010000058.1 GCF_902762735.1 uncultured Ruminococcus sp. | reverse complement strand
TAGGAGATACCATTTTTGTCTCTTCTTAGGCAGAATGTATGGATTTCTTACTTGTTTTTCTACTTTTTGCCCATTGACATTTTACCGTAGGACTCCAACTATGATATGCTGAAATGATTATACCACAGCGGGAGAGGGTTTGTCAATCGGGGGGAGCGTGTGCGCCGTTGTTTATCGCTTTGGAGTGCTGACCGAACGGCGGGAGTCACGCCGACACTGTCGCGTGTGCCCCCGCCCTACACTATTGACATGCTTATCATCGGGAGTGATGGACGAACGGCGGGAGTCACGCCGACACTGTCGCGTGTGCCCCCGCCCTACATTATTGACATGCTTATCATCGGGAGTGATGGACGAACGGCGGGAGCGCATGCGACAGTGTCGGCAAGCCCCCACCCTACAATTTGAAATGTGGTGTGTCAGCGGGATAACCACATTCCCGAATGCATGCCAATAATTATGAATTATGAATTATGAATTATGAATTGTTATTCTCAGCTTGCAAATTAAAACCAAATATGTTACAATATAAGTAGCTTAAATATTGAAAGAAGGAACTAATAATGAATGATTATAAACCCTATCGCCGTAAGGCTTATTATTATGAGACAGATCGTATGGATATTGTTCATCACTCGAATTATGTGCGCTGGCTGGAAGAAGCCCGCGTCGATATGATGGAACAGCTTGGCTGTCCGTTCGATTTCACCGAGAAACAAGGCATTGTGTCGCCTGTGCTTAGCGTGTCCTGCGAATATAAATATCCCGTCCGCTTCGGTGACGAGTTTGAGGTCAGCTGCCATTTGCTGAGTTTCAACGGCTGTAAGTTTGAGCTGGAATATGAGGTAACTAACCTGACGACAGGTCAGCTGTCACTTATCGCAAAAACTACCCACTGCTTCACAGGTACAGATCTGCGCCCTATCCGCATGCAGAAGAAATTTCCCGAGTTATATGATAACCTGCTGAAAGCACTGGAGGACAAGGGCGAATGAAAAAAGCACTGATTTTTTCTGCCGCCGCGCTTATGCTGACAGCCTGCGGAAAAGAGATCGGGCAGCAGCCGCGTGAACGTGTTACAGCGTCGGCGGAGGTCACTGCTGTGCGGGACGTTCTGCCTACCGATGATGAAGAAGCACCCGCTGTTACAACAACTGTCACTGCGGCGGAGAGGGAAGAGGTCTCAAAGGCTGAAACTACCAAAAAAGCTGAGAAAAAAGCCGATCCCGAGACTATCAGCGCTGTTTGTGCGGACACGGCAGAGGTCTATAAAAAGGTAAAGCTGAGCGAGTTTGTGACAGAAAGCAGTGCGGCGCTGATAAACGGCGATGAACTGCTTGACACGGAAACTCTCGGAGAACATGAAGTTACGTTAAAGTTTGAGCAGGACGGTGCTTCTGCGGAGAAAAAAGTGATGTACAGTGTTGTTGACAGCACTTCGCCTGTCATACTGCTGGGGGACAGCATGGAAGTTTCTGTCGGGGAGGTGTTTGACCCTGCGGACCATATCAGCTATGCTGATAACTATGACCGTTCGCCTGTGTTTGACTGGTCGGGGACGGTAGATACCATGACGGAGGGTGTTTACCCGATAACTGTGTATATCTCGGACTGCAACGGAAACACTCTGACACAGGATATAGATGTAAAGGTTTCGGAGAATGTCAGCGACATTTACAACAATGACAGTGCTGTAAATTTCAGCGATCTCAGGCAGCGGTATGCTGCTGACGGGAGAAAGTTCGGCATAGACGTTTCGATGTGGCAGGGAGATATTGATTTCGATGCAGCAGCCGCTGAGGGGTGTGAGTTTGTGCTTATCCGCATGGGATACGGCGAGTCTGGCGGTGCTGAACTTGACCCGTATTATTATAACAACATAGCAGGTGCTAAGAATGCGGGAATGAAAGCGGGGGTATATTTCTATTCGACCGACACGACAGCTGACGGTGCAAGGGCGACGGCACGCCGCATGGTGGAGGTGCTGGGCGGTCAGGCGCTTGATATGCCGATAGCGTTTGACTGGGAGGAATTTCAGCAGTTTCAGAACTTCGGCATGAGTCTGCACGACCTCAGTGAGGTGTTTGAAGCCTTTGCGGACGAGCTGAAAAAGAACGGGTATGACACCATGCTTTACAGCAGTAAGAATTTCCTGGAGAGTTGCTGGGAGAACAAGAACGATCACCCTGTATGGGTGGCGCAGTATTATGATGAACTGACCTACGGCGGCGATTGGTATATCTGGCAGAGGTGCGGCACAGGGCGCATCGCGGGCATAAACGGCGCGGTAGACCTGAATGTTATGCAGGGAGGTTAAGAAAAGTGGCTGTAAAAGATGAACTGATAGGGCTTTTTGAGCGCAACAGGGGCAAGTACCTTTCGGGGGCTGACATAGCACAGCAGCTTGGCTGTACGCGCGGAGGGGTCTGGAAAGCGGTCAAGAACTTGCAGTCTGAGGGTTACAATATAAGTGCTGTGACCAATCGCGGCTATTGTCTGGACGGTGCAGATGTGCTTTCGGCGGCGGGGATAGAGAAATATCTCACCTGTGAATGCGGCGCAAAGCTGACGGTCTACAAGGAGACAGATTCCACCAACACACGCCTGCGCGAACTGGCGGCAAACGGTGCGGCTGAGGGTACAACAGTCGTTGCGGGCATGCAGACCAACGGCAGGGGCAGGCTTGGAAGGAGTTTTTTCTCGCCCTCTGACACGGGGCTGTATCTAAGCATACTGTTAAGACCCGAAATGACTGCCGCAGATGCGGTGCGCATCACAACTGCCGCCGCAGTCGCAGTAGCCGAAGCCGCCGAAGAAGTGAGCGGCAGGCAGGCTGACATAAAGTGGGTCAACGATGTGTATATGAATTCACGAAAGATATGCGGTATACTGACAGAAGCCTCTTTCAGCCTTGAAAGCGGGGGGCTTGATTATGCAGTGTGCGGCATCGGCATAAATGTATATGAACCTGAGGGCGGTTTTCCCGAAGAGATACGAGGCATAGCGGGGGCAGTTCTCAGCGAACCTATCGAAGATGCACGCAACCGCATGGCGGGGCTGGTCATATCGAAATTTCTGCGATACTACCGCGAACTTTCGGAGGACACTTTCCTTGACGGCTACCGTTCGCGCCTTATCTGGCGGGGAGAGGAGATAAACCTCATACGCGGCAGTGAAGTCAGCCCTGCGAAGCTGATAGATGTGGACGAGCGCTGTCGTTTGCTGATAGAACGTCCCGACGGCACGAGAGACAGCATTTCCAGCGGCGAGATAAGCATACGGCGCAGAGAATGACGTGTGTGGGCGCGGTCACACAAAAAGAATATGGTCAGCCCGCTGAAAAACTGTAACGGACAGCTTTTCAGCGGGCGGCAACAATAGTTTCAGCTTTATTCGCAGTGATGTCTTGATGAGATGACCATAAAAAGAATTGTGGTTATCCCGCTGACACACCACAAAAACAGCGGCTATACAGAAGTTAAGGTTCTTGGCGTATATATTTCCACCGCCGCAGGCGGGGGAAAGATAACCGCCAACTGTATTTGGTTCCCGATATAACATCGTTTATTTTGGTGTATCAGCGGGATAGTCATAAAAAGAATTAATAAGTATCCCCCTGCATATGATGGTATGCGGGGGGATATTTATGTTCAGAGTTGATCTCGGGCGGGTGCGGCTGGGGGTGAGTTTCAGCTTTCCCGCAGTTATAGCCCTTGTTTTGCTGACGGGCGGTGCAGATGTGGATGAACTGCTGACCGCTTTGCTGTGCTGTGTTTTGCACGAATGCGGGCATTTGTTTTTCATGCTTATCTTCCGACGCAGACCCGAAGCAGTCACCCTATACGGCGGGGGGATAAAAATTACACCGCCGCGCGGGAGGATAGGCAGTCTCGGGCGCGATATAGCGGTGCTTGCGGGCGGCTGTCTGGTGAACTTTCTGCTGGCGGCGGCGGGAAGTCTTTTGGGCGCGGGGGGAGTTTTCACGGCGGCGAACCTGATGCTTGCCCTTTTTAACCTGATGCCCTTTGAGTACTTTGACGGCGGGCGGATACTGGCGCTGGTGCTTGACGGCAAAGACCTGCGGTATTTCCGCGCCGCAGTCATACTGCTGACAGCCTGCATCATCGCCGCTTTGACCCTGCGCGGGAATGTCAGCCCCAGCCTTGTGCTGACATTCCTGTTTGCCGCCGCCGCAGAACTTTTTGACAGTGCCAAAGACTGAAAAAGGCACTCCCGCACGCAAGCGGAAGTGCCTTGGATATGCTTATATGACGCACACCAACTAAAAATGCGGTAAACAAACTCCCAATTTTGATGTGTATTGTGATGATACAAAATGGCTGTTCTTTCGTATTTTTCCAAAGCATGCGGCGGAGGAAAAATATACGCCAAGAACATCAAGTTCTGTATAGCCGCTGTTTTTGTGGTGTGTCAGCTGGATGACCACATATGCTTATATCACCGCGTCAGAGTTCTTCCAGCAGCACCACTGCCGTAGCGGATATGCCAAGACCTTCTCCTGTAAAGCCAAGACGTTCTTCGGTGGTGGCTTTTATCGAGATCTGGTCAATGTCACAGCCGATGGTCTCGGCTATCTTACAGCGCATATCCATTATGTAAGGGGCAAGTTTTGGGCTTTGACAGCAGATGGTCATATCTGCGTTGGAGAACACATAGTCGCTGTCGTCTATTATCTCGCAGACTTTGTCAAGCAGTTTAAGGCTGTCAGCGTCTTTATATTCGGGGTCGGTGTCGGGGAAATGCTGACCTATATCGCCAAGCGCCAGCGCACCCAGCATCGCGTCCATAAGTGCATGCACCAGCACATCTGCATCTGAATGACCGTCCAGCCCTTTTTCATAGGGTATCTCCACGCCGCCCAGTATCAGCTTTCTGCCTTCGACCAGCCTGTGTACGTCGTAACCGTGACCTATCCGCATTGTTCAGACCTCCTCATAGTTTCCTAAAAATTTGAAATAGCTCAGTTCCTGTTCGAGTTCACTGAGCAGTTTTGCCACCTCAGGGGTATCTATCGCGCCGTGAAAATCCAGATAGAACACCACATCAAAGTCGGTATTAGCGATGGGCATGCTTTCTATCATGGAGAGATTAAGCCCTGCCACCGAGAATTTGGTCAGCAGTCTGTACAGCGATGACGACTGGTGGGGCAGTGCCAGACAAACCGAGATGGTGTTGGCGTTTTCGGATTTAAGCGTTTCTTTTGATATAAGTATGAACTTGGTATAGTTGTCGGTGGCGTTCTGTATATTCTTCCGCAATATATCAAGCCCGAACTGTTCAGCCGCATTCTCGGAGCAGATGGCGGCATAAGGCTTCTCGCTCTCCCTTATGAATTTAGCGGCAAGGGAAGTATTGGCATAGCGGTGTGTTTTAAAACCATGTTCCCTGATGAAATCAGAGCATTGCTGCAAGCCCTGGTCGTGGGAGTACACAGCCTCTATCTCATCGAACTTCACACCATGCTTGACTGCGAGGCAGTGAGAGATCCTCAGCTTTGTGCCTGCGCAGATCTTGAAATCGTACTCTTTCATCAGCTCGTATGTCTGTGCCACCGAACCTGCGGTCGAATTGACTATCGGCAGTATGCCGAACTCAGCTTCTCCCGCGCTGACAGCCTTGAAAATATCTTCAAAATCCTCATGGAATATGGGAACAAAATCGTCAAACAGATTTGAACACGCGATGTGGTTGTAAGAACCGTTAGTTCCCGGGACTGCCACAGTATGTCTGCCTTTGAGTATCAGCGGCTTATACGGCACGCTGTCGGCATTTGCGAAAAACTGCTGATATTGCAGGCACTTCGATATGTCCATCATCGTCTGGAAATATACTCTTGTAGCACCTTTGAGGTCATCGGGCGCATTGTTCGTCACCCTGTCGATGATCTCCTTTTCCCTGTCTTTATGGAAAACGGGGAGATCATTGGCTATTTTATATTCTGCCACCTGAAAGCAGAGGCGCATGCGCTTTGTAAAAAGCTCCTGCATCTGTTTGTCAACGTCATTTATTTCCAGTCGGAGTTCTTGTAGATCCATATTATCACCCTGTCAGATACTATTTTTGTACGCGGACGTACACTACCCTATATTTTACCACATTTAAACAGATTTTGCAATAGGCGATAACAGATAAACGCAGACCATCTTATCTCCTGAAAAAATGCTGTTTTTGAGGTATGTCGGAGGGAAAGCGGTGTTTAAAATATTATATGACTATCCCTTTAGCACACCAACTAAAAATGCGGTAAACAAAAGGATAATTGAGCGCCCCATATCTTTCCCTCGCCTGCGGCGGGGGAAAGATAACCGCCAACTGTATTCAATTCCCGATATAACATCGTTTATTTTGGTGTAATACGAAAGAACAGCCATTTTGTATCATCAGCAATACACATCAAAATTGGGAGAAATAATTTATCTTTCGTGAAAGATAAAAGCCGAACGCGCTGTAAGTTGGCGGGTCGGCTTTTGGGGGGAATGCTGTTTCACAGCCATTTTTTCTTTTTGAAGAACCACAGACACCCTGCGACTATCGCTATACTGAGCGCTATCACTATCGGGTAAGAGGCTTTCCATGCCAGTTCGGGCATGTGTACGAAGTTCATGCCGTACCAGCCTGTTATCAGCGTCAGGGGAGTGAATATGGTGGTGACGATGGTGAGGACTGCCATTATGTGGTTTTGTCTTACATCAAGCTGTGACTGGTAGAGATCCCTGACCTGTATGGTGTAGTCGCGCAGTGAAGCGGCAATATCGTGCAGAAGTTCCATGCGTTGGTTGAACAGGTGGAAATAGCGCAGGTTATCCTGTTTGAAGAAGTTATTTTCGTTCTCTTCCAGTTCCTGTCCGAGATCCATAAGCTGTTCATAGTGTATGCGCAGGTCGCGGAGGTCACTGCGTATCTGGTTGATGCGGCGCGGGTAGCTGTCGTTCATATCGGTCATAATGGCATGTTCGATGTCGTCCAGTTCAGCCTCATAGCGTTCCATCACCTGCTGGTCACGGTGGACTATCTGTTCTAAAAAGTCATAGATAAATCTTTCAAGGCACGGGACTTTCCAGCGTTTGCTTGCGGCTATGCCGTCTATGAGTTTTGAAACTGCACCGCTGTCGTCGATGAAAACGATGCCTTTTTCGTCCAGTGCGAAGGCGAAGTGCGCATCGGGTGCGGAGATATTTTCTCTGTCGGGTATGGAGAATGTACCTGTAAGCGAATCGTAGTTGACCTCTGCTTTGGTACTGCTGACATTTGCAGTGCTGACCTCCAGCTCGATACCCATATCGAAACTTGCGCTTTCCTCTGTCCATTCTGCGCCCGTAAGCACTGCAACATATGGTGCTGAGGGTCTGTCAGCACATTTTTCGAGGGTCGTCCCTATTTTGTAATACATTTTTCAGCCCCCTGTATCTCATACAGCAGATGCCTGTCATATCTGCTGATCTCGTCAATATAATTTTTATGTGGTTATCCCTTTAACACACCACTGCAAAATACCTTTATCAATGAGGAAAAACTGAGTTGATGTTATCTTTCCCCCGCCTGCGGCGGGGGAACAATACGAAAAAACAGCCATTTTTAAATCCAACTATTTAAATTCACAAAATCCAGTCGCAAAAGCTCGGATATATGGATTTTGTGACTGGATTTTGTCTGAATTTTAAGGCGGATTGCTATAAGTCATCAAAAAAGGCAGTCAGCGGGCAGAGACAGCGGTATGCGGCAAGCTCTGCTTTTGGTTTTTCAAATATCGCGGTCATTATATTCTCCGTGCGCTGTGTCATTCATAAGCCCTGAAATAGCCCATCGCCCTAAGTGACGTCACGTCGTTCGCGCCGACTATTATGTGATCAAGCAGTGTCACTTTTTCATGCAGGAACGTCTGTATGTTCCTGGTGAGGAGTATATCCTCCGGCGTGGGGGCGGCTGTATTGTGCGGGTGGTTATGGGAGATGAGCAGAGACTCGGCATTATTGTAGATAAGAAACCGTTTCAGCTCCTCAACATCAAAGCTGACCCTGTCAGTTACCCCCACCGAAAGCACTGAACAGCCTGTTATCCTGCCTGCGCCGTTCACGCTGAATGCGCAGAGCCTTTCAACGGTATCGGCGTAGTAGAAGTTTTGCAGGTAAGCGCTGACGCTTTCAAAGTCATCAGCCTGTACGGATACGAAGCTCTCCCTCTCGGCAAGCTGAAACACTTTGCCCAGAAATATCAGGTGTTCCGCACAGTTCGTGCCGACACCTTTTACCTGACAAAGTTCGGACAGATCGGCAGAAAGCACTGTTCTGATATTGCCGAACTTTTTCAGCAGTGCGTGTGCGGTCTCATTGGTATTTACGCGCGGGAGGGCGCTGTAAAGCAGCATTTCCAGCACTTCATGTTCAGCAAAACCGTCAAGGCTGTTGTTTATCCTGAACCTTGCCCGCATGCGTTTGCGGTGTTCGCTGTGCAGGATATTATCGGGCATTTTTATTACCTCCTGTGTATCTGTCGGCAGATCTTTCCTGTTTTGAAAAAAGCCCCGTCTGTCTGCTCAGACGAGGCTCGGGTCTAACGGCACAGAGCTTTGATATGCGTATACATGCCGTTTGATATGTTCTATCAATCTACGGTCTCAAGACCCTCGGCTTTGAAAGCCTGTCTCAGGTCGTTGATGAGGTCGTTCTTGTCCTCTATACCGATAGCCACACGGTAGAAACCGCCGTGGAACTCTTCGGGGTACAGGTACATTCTCTCATCGTCCTCGCCTAAGAATACGATAAGACTGCCTGTGTTGCCCAGCGATACGGCAGAAGTGAATATGTTCAGATGTGTTACAACTCTGTTGAACAGGTCGTGCTCGCCTTTCAGACCAAAGCTGAGTACGCCGCCGAAGCCGTTCTTCATCTGCTTCTTTGCCAGCTCGTGTCCCTTGAAACTTTTGAGACCCGGATAAGCCACAAAGCTGACGCAGGGCTGTTTCTCCAGCCATTCAGCCACAGCGAGAGCGTTGTCGTTGTGTACCTGCATCCTCAGCGGGAATGTTGCCGCGCCGCGCTGTATCAGCCATGCGTTGAACGGGCTTATGCAGCCGCCGAGGTTTACCTGTGCCTGATAGCGTATAGCCTCACAGGTCTTGTGGTCGGCGATTATCGCGCCGCCCATGGAGTCGCCGTGACCGTTGATGTACTTGGTCAGGCTCTCAACAACGTAGTCAACGCCGTATTCAAGCGGTCTTGTGTTGTATGGCGAAGAGAAAGTGTTGTCAACGGAAACTTCTATATTATGCTCATGCGCCAGCTTTACGATAGCTTCTATATCGCAGATACAGCAGGTGGGGTTGCCCGGAGTCTCGAAGTGTATCAGCTTTGTGTTGGGGCGTATAGCCGCCTTTATCTTCTCGATGTCTGTGCAGTCAACGATGCTTGTTTCGATGCCCCACTTATCGCACCAGAGTTCGTTGAATATGCGGTATGTAGCCACGTATGTAACGGTCGAGAATATAACATGGTCGCCCTTTTTCAGCTTTGTGAAGAAAAGACCTGACAGCGCCGCAACGCCGCTCGCCAGTACCACGCAGTCCTCACCGCCGTGAAGATTTGCCACCTTTCTCTCCAGCATGCCCTGATTTACGCCGCCGTTTCTGGTGTAGATGTTAGCTTCGGAGGCTGACCAGTTCATTGTGGAGGGGTCATAGGGCAGCTGGAAGCTGTTCGCCATATATATCGAAGGTTCGATAGCACCGCTGGCGGGGTCGGGGTCTGCGCCAACATGTATGGCACGGGTAGTAAAGCTCAGTTCATCGTAGTTCTTGTTACTCATCATTATACTTCCTTTCAGAAAATACCGTTATTTATCGGTACGCCGCTGTCTTTTCACACGCATGGTCTGCGTGAAAAAAGACAGCCGCATACTGACTTTTACCTGATCGGCGATCTGCCCGCTGTCCCGTCGGGCGGGAAAACTTCGGGCAAAGAAAAATACCAAATCTATTATATCATATTAAAGCACTGAATTTGTAAATTTTATATGAATTTTCAGCTTATTATCTCAAAGCCGTAGCCTGAGACCACCTGTTCGAGCATGTCGATGTACTTTCGCGCCGCCGCCGAAAGTCCTGTGCGGGTGTTCTCTATCCAGCCTATCAGCATATCTTCGTCTGTCAGCAGAGGGACAGCCGTTATACTGCCGCTGTTGATGTCACCGCCAAGCACACCGCTGGAAATGGTGTAGCCGTTGAGACCTTCCAGCAGGTTGAACAGCGTTGCGCGGTCGCTGACATGTATCTGTTTTTTATAGCTGTAAGTGCTGCATATCTCCTCAGAAAAATAGAAAGAGTTCAGCTGACCCTGTTCAAAGCAGACAAAAGGGTAATCCTCCAGCTGTTCCAGCTTAACGGACTTCTCACCCGCCAGAGGGTGGCTCCTGCTGAGGAAAACGTGGGGTTCAGCCCGAAAGAGCGGGTGGAACACCAAGCCGTTCTCTTTAAGCAGTTTAAGTATGACCTTACGGTTGAAGTCGTTTATGTACAGCACCCCGACCTCGCTGTGGAGGTCGCGCACATCGTCGATTATCTCGCCTGTTCTTGTTTCACGGAGAGTGTATTCGTAGCTGTCGCGGTCAAGTTCGCTCAGCATTTTCACGAAGGCTTCCACCGCAAAGGCGTAATGCTGGGTCGAGATAGAGCAGATGCGCTTGACCTTGCTTGACCCCGAATAATGCTCTTCCAGCAGGTCAGCCTGTTCGACGACCTGTCGGGCGTAGCTTAAAAACTCGCTTCCTTCCGCCGAAAGGGTTATACCTCTCGGCGTGCGGCGGAATATCTCTATGCCCAGTTCCTTTTCCAGTTCCTTTATGGCGTTTGAAAGGCTGGGCTGTGAGATGAAAAGCTGTTTCGCGCCTTCGCTTATCGAGCCGTAGGTCACTACTGTTATAACATATTTCAGCTGTTGGAGTGTCATTGTGAGTACCTCTGTTTCTATATATCGCATTCATGCCGTGCGGCAGCGGGCATGTGGCAGGGAGTTATTCTTTGTAAGTGAGGTTCAGCCACACAGGAAGTACATACACCGCGATAAATACCGCACCGCCTGCCGCAGTCACAGCCCACATCACTGCTTTTGCGGGCTTTTCGGCGATCTTCAGCTTTTTGCCGAAGAAATGCCATGCCGCGCAGAGTGCCAGTCCCGCAAGGCTTATGAGAAGTCCTGCGGCGAAGCCTTTCGCAGTCGCGGTGACGGTGATGCTGTTCTCGCCGTCCTGCAATCCCACCGCCGTCAGACCGCCCAGCGCCATCTCACAGGGAACGTTCCTGCCGTTTATCTTAACTCTGATGTCATCGGTGTATGGCACGTTTATCAGGCATTTCTGCCCTGCTTTTGCGCTGACTGTGCCGCTGAGTTTCCCGCCTTTCTGCGTGAAGTCCACCGTCTGAGCATTTTCTGCCGCCGCGTACAGCTTATCAAGGTCGATGCTGACCGCGCCCATCGAGCGCAGGGTCAGGTCGTGCTTTGCATTTACCGTCACGGTTATCTTCTCGTTCTCGAACTCGCCCAGTTTCAGCAGACCGTTGAAGTCGCCGTTGGGGTATTCGGTCTTTATCATATTGCCGTTGACCAGCACATCGAAACTCTTGTCGATGTCAGTACCCAGTGCGACAACGGGCTTGTCGAAGCCGTCAAAGTAGAGCGACTGTCTGCCTTTTATATCCAGTTCCAGTGAATAGCTTTCGCCCGATCTGACCTTATAGCCGCCCGCATACTGTGTGCCCTCAAACTCGTAAAGAGTGACGGCATCAGCACTGCCGTACTGTGCCAGCGTGTGGTCATACAGGTCTTTCTGCACCTGACCTCTGGTGACATCGCCCAACTCACAGTAATCCATGCTGTCAAGCACCAATCCCGACGGCAGCCATTTTTCCATCGGTACTATCGAATAATCACCGTTTGAGTAGACCGCATCTTCCGCACTGCCGCGCACTATTTTGTATTTTATCGACATCAGCAGGTCGGTCAGTTCAGTGCCGCCGTAACTTCCAACGTCCATCCAGTTTGAGGAATAGCCGTACTTCTTCATCATAAACATATAGTCCTGACTGTTAAGCGAGGTATAATGGCTTATCGAACCGTACCCCAGCGTTCCCACGAGATTTACATAGAACAGCTTTCCGTCGGTCTTGACGCGGAACATGTCGGTGTCGGGTATCCTGTCAGCGAGGTCGTAGACCTTGTTCTGGTCGGCGGCGCGTTCGGGGTAGCTGTAAACGGGGGTGGTCAGGTAGATGCGGGTGTTATTGTAGGCTTCGCAGGCTATCAGTGCGGCGCAAAGCACGCCCAGCATAAGTCTGCTGAGGAGACCTTTCTTATACAGCACTATCAGCAGAGAGGACAGTGCCGCGCCCAGTGCAAAGAACATCACGCAGACTTGCAGAGAACCGCTGTTCCCCCAGAGGGTCTTGGCGTATTCGCCTGCTTTATCGCGGTGTGAGGCGAGGTAGTCCATCATCTTCTGTGTGGTGATGTAGATAGTGAAAAGCAGTGCCGCCAGCAGGAAGCAGTTGTCTGTGTGCTTGCATTCGGCGGGTTTGCGGAAGCCTTCTTTGTCCTCCAGAAAGGCGGCGGTGCAGGTCACGAGCATGAATTCGGTGATAAAGCCGAACCTTGACGGGAAGGACATGTAGTTCCCTGTATGCCACATGATGTTTATCGGTTCGATCAACAGCGGTATCAGTGTAAGCGCGGTCAGCAGGAGATAGTTGTTCAGCCGCCGTGAACGCTTTCTGCCGTCAGATGAGAATACAGCCACAGCCGTCAGCACAAAAGCCGAGCAAAGCACTGTCGGCAGGACGGTCTCATAATTTGTGAGGAAGCCCGCAGTTTTTACCGAGCGGAAAAATTCCTCTTTGACGCGCCCGCTTTTGGTATATTGCAGGAGACTTGGCAGCCACACAACGGCGGTCAGCATAGCCGCCATAGCCGAACCTATGACGAAACGCACAGCGACTGTGCCGCCTGCTTTCTCTTTTCTCACCGACATGAGTGCAAGTGCGATGAACAGCATTATGAAGATAACGACCATATAGCCGATGTAGTAGTTGACGGTCATCATAGCCGCCAGCACTGCTGTGTAGGGGAGTACCCGTTTTTTATCGCAAAGCGCTTCCAGCGAGAGAAGAAGCAGGGGGAAGAGGTACATCATATCCAGCCAGATGATATTCTGATAGTAGAGCATACCGTAGCCCGAGAGACCGTACAGCGTGCCGAGAGCGCCTATCCAGATGCTGTCAAGCGTCTTGTAGTTCTTTCTGAGGTAAAAAGATGCTGTGCCGCCGCAGAGCATCAGTTTCAGCATGACGAGAATGTTGGCGAAATGGAGCATGTCGGTCTTTTCGACAAAGGCGGTGAGGAAAGAGAACGGGCTTGCCATAAAGAAGAATATGACTGCCCACATATTCATGCCCGCCGCGTTGTGGAAATTCAGGAAAACGCCGTCCTTGCCTGCTAGAATATCTTTGAAGTCGATAAGCAGGGGCACTACCTGCTGTACCATATCACACCATGCGACAGTACCCTCACCGAAAGGGTAAGCGCCGTCCTGCTTATATGCCAGCAGTATTATTATCATTATGGCGACGGGTGCAGAAAGCACTGTCAGCAGCGGTACGAGGTATTTTTTAGCTTTGGTCATGGGATCTCCTTTGGTCTGTTGTTCTATGTTTGTCCATGCGGCAACGGTTACATGGGCGATAGTTTGATGTGCTATCATGGGGGACTGTGCCGCGACCGCCGAAAATGCTTGGTTGGCGGCTTGGCTTGCGCTCCTTTTTGCCAAAACGGCATTCTCCAATGCATGCCAATAATTATGCATTATGAATTATGAATTATGAATTTTATTATACCCCCCGTCAGGTCAAAAGTCAATCTCTCTAAGTCAAAATGATGAAATTTCGGTGAAATGTACAGCGGGTTATTGATTTTTAAGCAATTTGGTGCTATAATTTAAAAGCTGAGTTCTAAAACTAATAAAAATGAGAGGAAATGAAAAAATTGAGAATAACTAAACTCGGTAAATTACTGAAAATGCTGGCGCTGACTACTGCTATGGCGATCACCTGCGGCTCTTTCGCCGCTTGCGGAAATACCCATGAAAAGTCGGATAGTTCGGCTGAGAAAAATGACAGTGCGACGGGAACTGCCGCTCCTGCCGCAAATGCTTCTTCTGAGGATATTCCCCAGACAAACGAGGATATTCCCGAAAACAGTTTCATAATCACCCTGCGTGAGGATAAAGCCCCCATCAGCTGTGAGAATTTTGAAAAGCTGGTAAGCTCGGGCTTTTATGACGGGCTTACTTTCCACCGTGTCGTAAAAGATTTCATGGCACAGGGCGGCGACCCACAAGGCACGGGCAACGGCGGTACGGGCGAGACTATCAAGGGCGAATTCAGCGCCAACGGCGTTGAAAATGACCTCAGCCACCAACGCGGTGTCGTTTCTATGGCAAGGTCACAGGATAATGACAGCGCTTCCAGCCAGTTCTTTATCTGCTATACTGACGTACCTACCCTTGACGGCAACTACGCCGCATTCGGTCAGGTCACTCAGGGCATGGACGTAGTGGATAGGTTCCTCAACTGCGACAGAGAGCTTAATTCATACTATGAGCTTGCTGTTCCCGTAAAGCCCATAACTATTACTAAGGCTTCCATGATGGAGCCTGATGCGGACGGTCACAAGCGCGCACTGTTCACTGTTGAGTTCACTGAGCACGAGTTCAAGGAGGGCGAATTCACCATTACACTTTACGCCGATAAAGCTCCCATCACCTGCGAGAATTTTGAAGAGCTGGTTTCTTCGGGATTTTATGACGGTCTGACTTTCCACCGTGTAGTTGATGGCTTTATGGCACAGGGCGGCGACCCTACGGGCACAGGCAAGGGCGGTTCCGGAAAGACCATCAAGGGCGAATTCAGCGCAAACGGTGTCGAGAACGATCTCAAGCACAAAAAGGGCACAGTTTCTATGGCAAGGTCAGGCAACCCTGACGGTGCTTCCAGCCAGTTCTTTATCTGCTATGAAACCTGCGATTTCCTTGACGGCAATTACGCCGCATTCGGTGAAGTGACTGAGGGCATGGACGTTGTGGACGGCTTCACCACCGTATCACGCGGATACACCCAGTCCCAGAGCCCTGAGCTTTCTGTACCCGGCACACCTATCACCATCGAAAAAGCCGAGATGATAGATGACGACGAGAACGGCAATCACAGAGCAAAGTTCACTGTTAAATATTGATATGACTTTTAAAAGGCTGTCCGCGAGGGCAGCTTTTTTTTGTGGAAAATTCAGTGTGGGGTGTGAATGCTGATGTTTGTGCGGGGGAAAGTCGGTGTGTGGGGGAGTGTGTGGGTCATGGGAGCATGACAATAGCTGGCGGTATATTGGTTTTAGAGTAAAAAAAGAACCCGCTGACAGCCGAAGCCGTCAGCGGGGAGATGATTATTTTACATTACTGTTATCAGCACGTTGCCGCCGCGGGACTTGCCCTGACGTATGCCTGCGATCATCTTAACGAGCAAAGCACTGAGGTTAGCGCACTCACGTGCGTGGTAGTTATAGAAACTGCCCGTAGCACTCAGCTGTAAGCCGATGTTTGAAATGGTGTAAACATTGTTCATTACCTGTATTGCCTGCTCGGAGATCCTCATAGCCTGAGAACTTGCGATATTGTCCTTGAATACCATGCAGAACTGATTACCCTGAATGTTGTAAAGCTCAGCCTGTTCGCTGAACTCTTCCTTCAGCTTATCGGATACCATGCCGAGAAACTCGTCACCGAAATCGTAGCCGTAAATGTCGTTTATCTGGCGGAAATTGTCGATGTCAAGCAGTGTTACACACATATTGTCAGACTCCAGCCTGCCGCTGATGTCTTCATCGAGCGCATAACGGTTCTTCATACCTGTAAGTATGTTCATTACCGCCATCTCGTTCATCTTTCTCTTTGATACTTTCAGCTTTGAGTCGAAAGCCTCCAGCTCCTTCTCACGCTTATCCAGCTTGGCGCTCTGTGCCTTAGCTATTCTCGAAATAATGATTATCGCAGCTTCGCCGCCGACCAGTGCTACCATCATCAGAGCCATGAACAGGTTAAGTACCTGATAAACATCTCTTATCTGCTGCTCGGAGTTTTCCTGGCCTATATCCTTAGCCGCATCGAACATTTCCATAGCAGTTACCTGCAAAGGCTGAAGCTCCTGCGTGTAGAGCAGCTTTGCACGTTCGGGATCGAGTTTCAGCGACTCGTCCCTATCAGCACCGCTCATGTACATCTCCTGGAAGGACAGTATCTTTGTATGATAAGCGTTGATGAAGGTCTTAGCCTGTTTGTAACGCCTTAACTCTTTTTCATCACGGTCTTCTACCTGCTCGTAATCGTCCATGCATCTTTCGATGTCAACGAAACAGTTGGATATTTCGTGAACGTTATCCACCGCGTTTTTGTTGGGGTCTGCGATTATCAGCAGCACGTCACGGTTGACTGTCAGCAGGTTATCCTTGATGGTAGAAACGTCTACCAGTGAACGCTGGATGTTGTTGTAGGTGCCTGTCAGCTGGGAATACAGTCTGTAACCCAGAAACATACTGTATGCAACGAATACAACAAGAGCAATTCCGCCGATAAGGAACACGTTAGCGGACTTGCCGTTTTCTTTTTTATTATTAGCAGCCATTTTCAATACCTCCATCAGTAATTCTCAGGGTGCAGCAGCATCTGTACTTCGTCATTGTTCAGATTTTCCTGTGTAACGAATGTTGCACCTGTATCAACAGAAGAGGGTATCGAATAGTTGTTTATGGACTTGACAGCATATCTTACGCCCAGATAACCCATGTTGTACGGGCTTTGTACAACTATGCCGTCCAGCACGCCCGATTTTACGAATTCTATCTCTTCATCGGATGAGTCAAAGCCTACTACCTGTACCTGATCCTGAAGCCCCATCTGCTCTATTGCCCTTCCCACACCGACAGTTGAAGTCTGGTTGGTGCAGAAGATAACTTTGAGGTCGGGGTGTGCATCAAGCAGCTCCTGCGTGCCTTCGATAGCCTTGTTTGCGTCGTTGTCGCAGAACTTGATGTCTACCAGATCGAAAACAGGTGTGTTGCTCTGCTTTGCATCTTTTACCGCATTCGGTGTAAGTACATTGTCATCTTCATAACCTTCCGATATGCGGAAATCAATGCTGTTTGTGTGCGGCAGGCTTGAAAAATAGCCCTGGAAACGTCCCACTGCCGTAGGAGAATTCTCCATGTGCCCCATAACAGCTATCTCGCCGCCCTCCGGCAGAAGTGCCGCAGTCTGTCTTGCGGCGATGCCGCCCGCAGCATCCTGGTCTGTTGCAAGGCAGGATAATTTTGCGGATGATTTGATGTCTGTATCAATGGCAAGCACGGGTATTTCCGCACTTGCTGCCATCTGAAGGCTGTCTTCAAGACCCTCAGCCACAGAAGGTGCTATCAGTATGGCTTTTGCGTTGTTGCTGACTGCATCCTCAATATACGAGTTCTGAGCCACGTCCTCGTTCTCGGGTGCCTGCCAGTCGATGGTGTATCCCAGCTCATCAGCTGCCTCGTTCGCGCCGTTCTTGACAGCGTCCCAATACGGGTCCTGAGATTTAACGATGACCGTTATAGAACCTTTTGATTCTTCCTGTTCAGCGCCGCAGCCTGATGCGAACACCAGCGAGAACGCCATCGCGCACATGGCCGCGCGATCGAATATCCTTTTATTTTTCATTTGACCCTAAACCTCCTGAATATAACTTGAAACGGCATTTGTGTGCAGCTTTACCAAAGCCGTTTATTGTAATAGAGAGAAAAATGAATTCTTAAACAATTACATTCTATCATATTTCATTATAAATTTCAAGTTTGTTAGCCCATGACATATAACAATTTTTTTTAAAATAATTTAGTGACTTTACACAATTAAGAACCGAAACATAATCTATTGCGCCTGTATCCGCGTAAAATGGGTCATTGCGGACACTGTGAAATATGCACTGATAATGAAAAATATGCTGTGCCTCTCTTGACAAAAAGGTAAAAAGGTGTTAAAATATGAACATGGATTTTTGGGGCAGTTTATGGAAATTTTAAACGTAATTGTTATAAATTTTGTCTAATTCAGCATTTTGGCAGGGAGTGGATCGCATGCGCTGTGAGCGTTGTCGGTGTGAGATAAGAACGGGCAGCATCGTCTGTGATGAGTGCGGCGCACCTGTTTTGCAGAATATCAGCGGCTTTCCCGTCACATCGGTGATACAGCGCAGGCTGCGCAGCATGGCGGAGCTTTACGGTGAAGAGATCATAGGCGGCAGCTGTTTTACCGCGCTTATGATGGACCATCTGCCTGAATTTGACAAAGAGCGCAGGCTGCTGGTACGCGCTGTCAGGGCGGGCGTGCTGAGTATACTTATAAATGGTAGGGGCACACCCGAGATAGCCATAGCAAAAGCGAAGCGCTATCTGCTGGGCGAGGCTTTTTTGGCGGAGAACGCCTGTGATTTTGTGCTGGCATGTTTCACTTATCTGCTCGGTCAGCCTTACATGTCGGCGCACAGGGTCGAGGAAAGGGCAGTCACGAAGGCGGCGGCGCAGGCTGATGACAATGATGAGGACGGCGGATATTCGGGCGAAGCATCAGCGCTCACTGCGGCAGATGCGGTGCGCTCAAAGCTGTCGCGCAACATCATTGTGCCTGAGGGTTATGTAAAGATAAACGATTCGGTGTATCACGGATATATCAGGTTAAAAACGGTAAAACTGCCATCGACGATGCTGGTGATAGGAAGGTATGCGTTTGCGGAGTGTGTGCATCTGGCGAGCATCGAGCTGCCCGATTCGGTCTGTGTTATAAAGCAGGGGGCGTTTTCGGGCTGTGAGAGGCTGAAAACGGTGAAGCTGCCGCGCGGACTGTGTGAGATAGATGATGAGCTTTTCGGCGGATGTGTCAGCCTGAACGAAGTTGATATACCCTCATCGGTATGCATGATAGGTGCAGGCGCATTTTCGGGCTGTGAGGAACTGCAAAGGCTCAATCTTCCCGCGGGCATAAAGTATATTGACCCCACGGCATTCTCCTATTGCAGTGAGCTTTCGGTGAGCTGTGCGGCGGGAAGCTATGCACAGCGGTTTTGTGAGGAACATGACATCGAACATGTTCTTGTGAGGAGATAGCGATGGTCGGACTGAGTATCGGACAGGATATAGGCATACAGTACGGCGGCACTGCAAGAGTGCTGGGCATTCTGGGCAGCGGCGGTCAGGGTACGGTGTACAGGGTCGATTTTCATGGCAGGGTCATGGCGCTCAAGTGGTATGATATAACGAAAATTTCTTCACCCGAAGAATTCAGACGGAATATAGAGAACAATATAGATGACGGTTCGCCCGACAAGCGTTTTGTATGGCCGCAGTTTTTAACGGAGGTCAATCAGGACGGCGAATTCGGCTATCTGATGGAGCTTATGCCCGATAATTACGTGCAGCTGACAGATGTGCTGTCGAGCTGCAAACAGGTAAGTGACCCGCTTACGGGCAGGGTGAACAGCAGACCTGTGCTGTTTGCGAGCCTTTATGCAAATCTGACGGCGGCGATAAATATAGTGGGCGCTATGAGGGAACTGCACCGTGTCGGCAAAAGCTATCAGGACCTTAATGACGGCGGCTTTTTCATTGATATGAACACGGGGGACGTGCTGGTGTGCGACTGCGACAACATCGCGCCCGAAGGCTGCAACTTCGGCATCAGCGGAAAACCCGGATACATGGCACCCGAGATAGTCAGGGGCATGGCTGTGCCTGACGTACAGACAGACAAGTATTCGCTGGCGGTACTGCTGTTTCGCATGCTGTTCAGGGCTGACCCGCTGGAAGGCGCAAGGGTGCTGGGCGGCGGTGTGCTGACAGAGAATGCAAGGCGCATGGCTTACGGCAACAACGGTGTGTTCATATTTGACCCGAATGATGCCTCAAACAGACCTGTTGCGGGCAAGCAGGATCATGTGGTGAAGTTGTGGGAGTTTTTCCCGCAGTACGTGAAAGATGCTTTTATAAGGTCGTTCACGGTGGGCATGGGAGATCCTGCGAAGAGACTGATAGAGAATGAATGGCAGAAGCTGTTCATCAGGCTGAGGGCTGAGATACTCGCCTGTATCTGCGGTGCGGAGACTTTCTGCCTGAATGATCTCACGCCTGCGGGCACTTGCAGATGTCCCGCCTGCGGAAGAGAATATGCTGTGCTGGAATATAACAGCAACAGCATAAAAGCCCCGATATACTGCGGTTATAAGATGCGTGTGTGTGAGCTTGACCCGCATTTCTCCAACACTGAGATGGTGGTGGGGGAAGTGGTCGAGAACCGCCGTGACCGCGGCAATCCCGGGATAAAGAACTGCTCGCCGCTGGTGTGGCGTGCGAGACTTCCCGACGGCAAGGTGTATGACGTTGTACGGGGGAAGGGCATGCCTGTGTGGGGCGGTCTGCATATTGAGATAGGCAATACTCACGCGAGGGTGATGCAGCCCTCGGCGCGTCGCATAAAATAATGTGGTTATCCCGCTGACACGCCACAAAAACAGCGGCTATACAGAAATTAAGGTTCTTGGCGTATATCTTTTGTTTACCGCATTTTTAGTAGTGTGCTGAAGGGATAGTCATTAAAATAATCAAATGCCTTTGTTAGGGTATATTCATCGGCAAAGACCGATAAAATGAAAGGATCACGGTGGATAATCATGGATATTAGCACTTTAAAAAGCAAAGCAACGGCACTGGCAGGAAAAATACGTTCAGAGAAGGGGAGCTACGCGCCGATGGGCAGTGAGCTGTGCCTGGCAGTCATGGAAGATGAAAGCATTTTCGGCGGTGTAACAGGTATAACTGTCGAAGGTGATGATGTGGTCGTGTGCAGTGCGGCTGAATTTGTAGTGAGAGCTATGAAGGCGGCAGGCAGGACCATCGCTTCACAGCTGATAATATTCGATATAGGCAGTGAGCTGGCGGTGACACCCGATGCTGCAACGGCGGCGAAGTTCCTTAACATGAACGGCTCAAACAGCCGTTGTGTGGCTGTCTGTGACGGCAACAGGGAAGCTGCGCTCGGTGAGCTGGCGGGCAACAATGAAGAAGGACTTGCACCCTCCGAATTTGTTGACGGTTTCAGCGTTGATAAGAGCAATCCTTTCTACGAGGAGGCTTCTCCTGCTGAACCTGTGGCGGCTTCATCTTTCCTGTTTGATGACAACGGTACATCTGTAAGCGCGGAGTCTCTTGAGAATAATAACGCACAGTCCGCTCAGCCTCAGCAGGGCATGGGACAGGGCTATCCTCAGCAGGGCGGCTACATGGGACAGGGCTACCCTCAGCAGGGCGGCTACATGGGACAGGGCTATCCTCAGCAGGGCGGCTACATGGGACAGGGCTATCCCCAGCAGGGCGGCTACATGGGACAGGGCTATCCTCAGCAGGGCGGCTACATGGGACAGGGCTATCCTCAGCAGGGCGGCTACATGGGACAGGGCTACCCTCAGCAGGGCGGTTACATGGGACAGGGCTATCCTCAGCAGGGTTACATGCAGGGTGGTCAGGAGTTCAATAATCCCAACCCCTATCAGCAGATGCAGAACATGCAGATGCCTCAGGCGACAACAGGTGTTACTGCCGCAACATCGGCATACAGCAGCCAGAGCGTTATGACACCTCAGGCGAGCGAGTTCCTGAAGAGTGAGTATCTCACGAAGAACGGCAGTTCGGGGACGGCTTTCAAGAAGCGTCTTGGCAATTTCCTTGACGATGAAGATGATGCGGCAGATGACATCATCAGCGAGTACGAAAAGGAAAATGCGGGCGGTGCGAAGAGCGATGCCATGAAAGCGGCGGCTGAGAAAAAGCGTATCGCGAGAATGAACGCTAAGAAGTGATATACAGGTCGGAAGTCCGCAGGCAGGGGTGTCTGCGGGCTTTTTTTTGTTTGGGGAGCGGCGGGGGAGTTCGCGGGGGAGTACTAAAAGGAGAATGCGGGCGGTGCTGTGAAAGCGGCGGGGGAGAAAAAGCGTATCGCGAGAATGAACGCTAAGAAGTGATATACGGGTCGGAAGTCCGCAGGCAGGGGTGTCTGCGGGCTTTCTTTGTGTTTGGGGAGCGGCGGGGGAGTGTGAAAAGGTGAATGCGCTTTTTGTGGCGAGGGCGGGGACTTGTCCGCAGAGGGGCTGAAAATTTCTGAAAAAGCCTTGCATTGAAGGCTTGTTTGTGGTATAATAATTTACGTATGTTATATTAAATGATACTCAGTGCGTTCGTGTATTGCTTTTGCCGCTGAGGGCAGGGGGCTGTTCGGAAAACAGCTGTTCTGCATCATCGGCGTTACACATCGGGAGCGGGAGTTGAATGACATAATCAAATCTGTTGTCTGAAAGACAGCGCAAAAGAAAGGATCAATGCAGATGTTCAAAAGCAAGCTAAGCCCGCCTGAGGGCAAGGGCAGGGAGAGATACCTGCTGCTGTTCATCGTTGCCTTTGTGGGCATGATGATCGCATTTCTGCCGAACATGATAAACAACAAGGGCATTTTCATGTATTACGGTGACTTCAACTCGCAGCAGCTGATGTTCTACAAGCACGCACAGCAGATGGTGAAAGAGGGCAATTTCGGCTGGGACTGGGGCACAGATCTCGGTTCGGGCTTTGTAAGCACGTACTCGTTCTACCTGCTGGGTTCGCCGTTTTTCTGGCTGACTACGCTGTTCCCTGTGGGTTCGACGGTCTACCTGATGCCCTGGCTTCTCGCCATAAAGACGGGTGTTGCCGCCATGTGCGCGTATGCTTATATCAGGCGGTTCGTAATAAACAGGGACTGTGCCGCGATAGGCGGTCTGCTTTATGCATTCTCGGGTTTCCAGACCTACAACATCTTCTTCAACCATTTCCACGATGCTACGGCGTTCTTCCCGCTTCTTCTGCTGGCTTTTGAACTGCTGGTACAGGAGAAAAAGCGCGGTGCTTTTGCCATAGCTGTCGCCATAACTGCGACGATAAGCTATTTCTTCTTCGTGTCGGCAGTGGTGTTCACGGTGATATATTTCTTCCTGCGCTGTCTGGACAAAGATTTCAGGATAGATGTGAAGAAGTTCGTTTCGCTGGGCATTGAGGCTGTTATCGGTCTGGCGATGTCATGCATCATACTGCTTCCGTCGGTGCTGATGGTGATGAAAAACTACCGTGTCAATGAGCGCATGGTGGGGCTTGACTATATCCTCTACAACGACAAGGCGCGTATCGCACGTATCTTCCAGGCGTTTTTCACGCTTTCGGACATGCCTGCCCGCGTTAATATCTTTGATGTTGACAGTGCGAGATGGGCTTCGCTGGCGGGTTATCTGCCGCTGTTCTCGATGTGCGGCGTTATCGCCTATATGCGCACCAGAAAGAAGCGCGACTGGCTGAGCTGGTCTGTTATAGTATTTGTGATAATGGCATGTGTGCCTTTCCTGAACTCTTCGTTCATGCTTTTCAATGCATCTTACTATGCGAGATGGTACTATCACCCGATACTTCTCTTTGCGCTGATGACCGCAAAGGTGATGGAAGAGGATCATACACTGCTGAAAAAGGGCTATATCCCCACTGCGGCGGCAGGTATAGGTTTCCTGGCTGTGGGACTTCTGCCTAAGTATGAAGGGCAGGAGATAGTTTACGGCAAGCTGGCGCAGTACCCCGAACTCTATTATATACAGCTGGGCGTTACCATCGCCATGATACTCGCACTCGGCGCACTGATATACTTCATCGCCAACAAGAAGATCAATTTCCACAAGACAGCACTGGTCATGACGGCTGTTTCCTGCGTGATATGCAATACTTCCGAGGTGTGGTACGGTGCAACGCAGGGAAGTGACAACGCAAACTATATCGAACACGGCATAAACGGCGGCAAGAACATAGATGTTCAGGCACTTGATGCCGAATTCAGCTACGGCGGCGAGGACAGCGATTTCTACCGCATAGATGTTTCGGACAGCATCGACAACTGGGTAATGTTCTGGGATATGCCCTGCATGAGGTGTTTCCACAGCTGTGTTGACCCGTCTATCATGGATTTCTATGCGGAGATAGGTCAGCAGCGTGACGTTGCTACACGTATCGACCCCGAGTATTACCCGCTCAGGGCGCTGAATTCTGTGAGATATTATTTTAACGAGATCCCAGAAAAACAGCGCAAGGGCGAGGAAGAGATAACTCACCCCGATACTGTTCCCGAGCTTCAGGGATTTAACTATCTCGATACGATGAACGGCTTCAATATCTATGAGAATGAGAACTATATCCCGATGGGCTTTGCAGTTGACTACTACACTGTTGATACCGAGATAAAGGCAAAAGACGATTTCCAGAAAACAGTCATGCTGACGAAAGCTATGGTCATCGACGACAATCAGGCGGCGACTTATTCGGATTATATCAGATATTACAGCTTCACAGATGACGAGCTGGATTACGATTCGTTTGCTGAGAACTGCGCTGACCGCAGGGCTGAGAGCTGTTACTACTTCCGCCATGACACCAACGGCTTCACGGGTAAGATAAATCTTTCAAGCCCGAAGCTGGTATATTTCAGCGTGCCTTACGAGAAGGGCTGGTCTGCCACTGTGAACGGCGTTGAAACCAAGGTGGAAAAGGTAAACTACGGCATGATGGCTGTGCCTGTACCTGCGGGCGACTGCGAGATAAAGTTCACCTACTCGGCTGAGGGGCAGACTAAGGGCATTGCGCTGACTGTCATCGGCTTTGCGGGGCTGGCAGTTTATCTTGTTTACTACAAGTTCTTCGACAAGGAGACCAAAGAGGAGAAAAAGAAAATGGCTGAGAACAGCGAAGAGGTCTGAGACAGGAGGTATGACGATGTACCAGAAAGAAAAAGCGCTCAGTTCGGAACAGCTGTTTGACGGGATAGTGGTAAAGCTGTTCCGCGATGATGTTGAGCTTGAAAACGGTGAAAAGGCTGTACGCGAGTATGTTAAGCATCCGGGCGGGGTATGTGTGGCGGCGGTAGATGATGATGAGAACATCTATATGGTCGAGCAGTTCCGCTATCCTTTCGGGAAGGCGCTGACAGAAGTTCCTGCGGGTAAGCTGGAATACGGTGAGGACCCTGCACAGTGCGGCAGGCGCGAACTTAAAGAAGAAGTCGGGGCTGTCGCTGACAGCTTTGAATATCTGGGCTGTCTTTATCCCACAGTGGCTTACGACACCGAGATAATACACATGTTTCTGGCGAGGGGGCTTCATTTCGGTGAACAGCACCTCGATGACGGAGAGTTTCTTGATGTGAAGAAGATGCCGCTGAAAGAAGCGTATAAGCTGGTCATGGAGAACAAGATGCCCGATGCCAAGACACAGATGGCGGTAATGAAGGCATATCTGAAACTGCACGGCGAGGTATGAATATGGCAAAGAAAGGCAAAAACCGTTCTCTTCCGCAGACGGGGAATATCGTGACGGCGGCGGTGTTTCTGACGCTGGTGTTCGGCTTTTCGCTGGCGGGGCTGATAAGTCCCGACCGTCAGTTTTCGGAGATGGAGAACCGCACACTTCAGCAGACACCCGAATTTTCGGCAGAAAGGCTGAAAGACGGCAGTTTCACAGGGGACATCGAACAGTATATGTCCGATCAGATATTCCTGAAAGATCAGCTTGTCACCCTTAAAACGGGCGCTGACAGACTGCTGGGCAAGAATTACCTCAACGGGGTGTATTTTGCAGACAACGGTTTCTATATACAGAATTACAGTGAGAACACGGCGCTGGTGGATAAGAATATCGGCTGTCTCAACAGTTTTGCGGAGTCGCTGGAGGGCGATATACCTGTCAGCTTTCTGCTTGCGCCGAATGCTTCATGTGTGCTAAGGGATCATCTGCCGTCAAAGAACATCTGCGGCGACCAGATGGGGACTATCGCGCGGATAAAGTCGATGCTTTCGGACCGTATAGGCTTTGCTTGCCCTGCCGAAGCCCTTAAAGCTGAGGCGGAGGACTGCTACTACCGCACAGACCATCACTGGACGGCGCATGGTGCGCAGCTGGGATACTCTCAGCTGAGGCAGACGATGGGTCTGCCTGCGGTGACGGGGTTTACGCGCACTGTTGAAAAACTGCCCGATTTTTACGGGACGCTGTACTCGAAAGCGCCCTCTGCGCTGGCGAAGAGCGATACTATACAGCTGGTGACTTATGAGGGGAACGACATAACGGTGAAGTATGTTTCCCGAAACGGCGACCACACGCCGCCTGCCGAATGCACCGAGACAGACGGAGTGCTTGTGAAACAGGGGCTTTTCGCGGAAGCGCCAAGAGCTTCTAAGGACAAGTATGCGGCGATAATGGGCGGCAATTTTGCGCTGTGCGAGATAGAAACGAATGCACCGTCGGACGAGAGGGTGCTGGTGCTGAAAGACAGCTATGCCAACGCCGTACTGCCCGAACTTTGTGCGCAGTTTGGGCACATCAGCCTGATAGACCTGCGATACTATCACATGGAAGATGAAACGGTATCGGAATATGTGAAGTCACACGGCATCGACCGCGTGATATATATTTACAACGTGGATTTCATCAACTCGGACAACAACTTTGTGTGGCTTGAATGAGAGCGTTATTTCAAACAAAAATGGGAGAGACCCGACAAGTCTCTCCCATATTTTTATGTGGTTATCCCGCTGACACACCAAAATAAACGATGTTATATCGGGAACCAAATACAGTTGGCGGTTATCTTTCCCCCGCCTGCGGCGGGGGAAAGATA
>NZ_CACWPP010000057.1 GCF_902762735.1 uncultured Ruminococcus sp. | reverse complement strand
ATCCGCCTTAAAATTCAGACAAAATCCAGTCACAAAATCCATATATCCGAGCTTTTGCGACTGGATTTTGTGAATTTAAATAGTTGGATTGCTATAATTTTGTATCGGGTTATTATGATGTGGTCGTCCCGCTTGCACACTTACTTTAAAGGAGAGAATATAAAGCACCTTTCACGGCAAAAAACGAACGCCCGGGAAGTGCCCTGTCAGGGGTGTTGCGTTTTTAAACTTCGTCATTACACCGCGTTTCGGCGTTTGCCCCTCTTATGCACTGCGGCGTGGGCAAAGGCGGTGGGGTGCGGGTGTTCCTTATCCTGACATGTCCGGTGCGTTTTCAAGCTGCTTCGGGGAGTACAGGAGTGTTTCTGCCGATGGTCGTTCCGTAGTAACGATAAGGGCAGGGAACAGCGTGCATACTTCTCTAATATCAGCGAAAATCAGGTGAAAGTTGTACGTTTTGGTACAACAATTAATAAAATATATTTAAGTTAAATCAAAAATCGTATATCTGCACAAATCGCGAAGATGAAATTTGGCAAATATAACTGTCTTGAATGACGTTCTCAGCCTGCCCGCGCGGCAGGGAGACTGGCTGACGAAAATGCTTTTAAGCAAGCTCCGTCAGCAAAAAACACAAAAAAGCGGAAGCACCCTAATGCTCCCGCCAAATATTTACTGTAAAAACGCAAAACTACTGTCCATGTCAATAATTATGAATTATGAATTATGAATTATGAATTTAAATCTCCCCTTCTGCGTGGCGGGTGACATGACAGCCCACGTTGACAGATACAGGCAGACCCGCGATGTGAGTCGGTGCCTGCTCGATGTTTACTGCAAGACAGGTCTGCGTGCCGCCAAAGCCCTGAGGACCTATTCCCAGACGGTTTATCTTCTCCAGTATCTCAAATTCAAGGTCGGAGTACAGCTTCTTGGGATTGCGCTGACTCACAGGTCTGCAAAGCGCCTTTTTGGCAAGATATGCACACTTCTCGAAATCGCCGCCGATGCCTACGCCTATCACGATGGGAGGACATGGGTTTGAGCCTGCCTGCGCACATACGCCAACTACCCAGTCGATGATCTCCTCGCGGGTGACAGAAGGTGTCATCATTTTCAGCTGTGACATGTTCTCACTGCCGAAACCCTTCGGCGATACCATGATGTGTACCTTGTCGCCGTCAACTATTTTAAGGTGTACCACAGGCGGGGTGTTGTCGCCCGTATTGACACGCTCAAGAGGGTCGCCCACTATCGAACAGCGCAGCCGACCGTCGATATAGCCGCGCGAAACGCCGCTTTTCAGCGCCTCATTCAGCGAACCGCCGACAAAATGTACGTCCTGTCCCACTTCCATGAAGATAACAGCCATGCCCGTGTCCTGACATATCGGTATGGTCTCGGTGCGGGCAACGTTTATGTTCTCGATTATGTCATCAAAAACATTCTTACCCACCACCGACTCTTCACGCTCTCTTCCTGCCTTGATACAGCTCTCCATATCTTCGGGTAGATAAAGGTTAGCCTTTATACAAAGCTCTCTCACAAGCTCTTCTACTTCTTTGACATTTACCTCACGCATTTTTGGTTACTCCTAATTATATAGATTATAAAAACAGCCCCGCCGCCAAAACTATCACCCATAACACCGCTATCCCTGCCGCGATGTATCTGCTGACACGCCATGTGCTTTGATAGGTCTCTGCCTGTATATCGCTTATCTTCTCCACCGCTATGACCGGGCTTTGCGGACGCTTGCCGTCATACATCAGTGCCATTTTCCCGCCGACTATCGGTGAGTATGGCGAAAATTCGTTCTCCGTCACAGGCGGTGTGGGCGGAAGTTCAGCCGTGAACGCTTTTCCCTCAGCCGTATAGCTGACATGCATGCGGTACATCGCCGCACCCTCTGTCTGCATCGGCTTGCGTATGACCTGCACCATGATGACTTCGCCAACTGTGCGCATGCCGTTCTCTCTCAGCCGCCTGTACTTTCTGTATGAGAATATAGGTGCGATGCACAGAACTTCGGCTATCACGGTGATAAGTGCCGCACATACCCATGCCGTGACTGAAAAAACAGCTTCCATCACATGTTAAGCAGAGTTTTTATCTCGCTTATCACGGGTATTATGTTGTCAACGGTCTTGACCATCTCGAAAAGCCTCAGCCTTTCTTCCTCGTCGATTATGCCATCTCTGGCAATATCTACCAGATCTTTTGAGATCTTGTCAAGGTCAGCCGCAGAGTTTGCAAACTCGATAACTATGCGGTCAAGATTTTTCTCTATCTTGACAGGAGAAGTGTCGCGCAGCAGAAAGTCCGTCGTAACACTGAAATAGTTGCTTATCGCCACTATCTTCTCGGCATCGGGCAAAGACTGCCCCAGCTCCCATTTTGATACGGTCTGTCGGCTGACATCAAGCGCATCAGCCAGTGTTTCCTGCGAACAGCCGTTTCTGTTCCTCAGAAAAAGCAGCTTATCTCCGATATTCATACTCCCAACTTCCTTTCAAAAATTTCTCTTCCATGACATTATAACACAAATAGTTTTTCTTTTCAAGATGTTAGCGACAATTTACTTCACAAAATCTTATATGACTATCCCGCTGACACACCACAAAAACAGCGGCTATACAGAATTCCCCCGCCGCAGGAGGGGGAAAGATATGGGGCGCTCAATTATCCTTTTGTTCACCGCATTTTTGGTTGGTGTGCTAAAGGGATAGTCATAAGATCTTATCATGTGCATGGAAATATGAACGTTTTATAACTTTTTTAAAGTGAGCAAAAAAACTCTTGTAATGTTCAGAAAGATATGATATAATACATAATAGATATAAATATAATATGATAAATTTGTTGACACTGAACAAATTTTGCACCTAAAAAAGAGCTATGGAGGTTCTTTATGAAAAATGTCCATAAACAGCGCCCGCTGATAGGCGTTGTCATCAATGAACCCGATCAGGATTTTTACAGCAAGACCATGTACTATTTGCAGAAAGAATTGTTCGCCCATGATGCAGATGTGGTGATCTACAATACTTTGCTGACACAGTCAGATCAGATCAATATAGAGAATTCAGTCTTTTCGCTTATAGAGCCCGAGATGATCGACGGCTTGATAATTTTTGGCAGAACCATCAGGTCGGAGGAGGCTTCTGCGGAGCTGCGCCGATTTATCGACCACAGCGGCATGCCCGCAGTTTATGTCGGTGCTGAGGCAGAGGGCTTCACAAGTGTCATGTTCGATAATGATGAATGTGCCGATAAGTTAGTCAGACATCTGACCGAGTGGCATAATGTCAGGGAAGTCTGTTATGTCAGCGGACCAAAGACAAGCCCTCACCATGAGCGCTTGCTGGAGAGTTTCCGCAGGGCATAGAACTGACCGATGACAGGATCTTTTACGGTACTGACTGGGTGGGCGATTACACTGCCGCTGCGAAAGAGATCATAAGCAGGGGTCTGCCCGAAGCTGTCGTGTGCTGCAGTGATTTCACGGCGGCGGGACTGCTGGGGGCTTTCAGCGAAAATGGCATAAATGTGCCTGAGGACCTCATTATAACGGGTTATAGCCGCAACGATCCCTTTGCATCCGACTATGTGAACATCACAGGTATCGAACGCCGCCCCGAAACGATGGCGGTGGAGGCTGTACGCAGGCTTATGGCACAGGTGACGGGGGAGGAGTATGTCCCTGCCGAGAGAAAGCCCTGCGGTGTACTGCGCAAGGGCGTTACCTGCGGCTGTGAAAAGATAAATTATGCCGATCTTGCAAGGGCGGCTATGGACAATATGGTGTCAACAAGGCGTGCGGGATTTGATTCATATTACAACTCCATGTCGGAAACACTGATGAGTGCTGTAAATATGGACGATTTTCTCTGGCGGCTCGACTGGTACACAGGGTATCTCGGCGATTTTGACAGCTTCTGGCTGTGCATAAACGACGGCATCATGCATGTCCCAGGAGACAAGCTGGAGGATTATTCAGAAACGATATGCATACCGTACAGCCGACGGAACGGAACAGGCGCAGTGCCCGGCGGTTCGGGCTTCAATCGGCATGAACTTCTGCCTGCGATATTTGAAAAGCGGGACAAGCCGATGGCTTTCATAGTCAACTGCCTGCATTTCGGACATGTCAATTACGGCTATACTGTGCTGAGTTACGGCAATTCGGGCGCATTTTTTGACAGGCACTATGTAATGTGGCTGAGATATACGGCGCTCGCCATAGATAAACAGCGCCGCCATATACTGTATAATGATACGGTATCGGAAGATCAGGTCAGAGACTCGCTGACAGGTCTGCTGAACGTGCGCGGCTATAAGAATATAATGAAACAGCGCTGCGGCAAGTTTGACCGTCCCGATAAGCTGATGAGGATAATCTCGGTGGACGTGGAAAATCTGCGCGGGATAAACTCGGCTTACGGTTACAATGAGGGTGACAGGGTGCTGCAAAGACTCGCTATGGTGCTGAACAACAGCGCGGGCGACGATGACATTTGCGTGAGGGTCAGCGGCGATGAATTCTTTATCTGCGGACTTATTGATGCGGCTGTGCCTGTCGATGACGTTCCCGTAAATCTTGAAAGAAATCTCGATGCTTTCAATTCAAGCTCAAATATTGACTACGGCATACACTTCTATACCTCCAGGGTGACTGCGCCCGTGACTTCGGAGGATATTCTTGACAGTCTGCCCTATGAGGCTAACTATCAGCGCACGATGGTCAAGGATAACCGTAATAAGAAGCGCAGGAGCATATCGAATGAAGAAGGTTCACCTGCGGCGGATAACTTCGACCCCGAAGAGCGCATGCTGGTGTCGAAGATGCTCAACGACAATCTGCTGACATACCATTTCCAGCCGATCGTAAGCGCTAAAACAGGCGATGTTGTGGCGTATGAGGCGCTTATGCGCTCGGGCGGGGATATAAAGCTCTCGCCTATATCAATACTCAACCACGCCGCCGCTATGGGCAGGCTGGACGATGTTGAGTGGCACACTATGCACAATCTGTTCAAATTCTGCCACGAAAATAAGGAAAATCTGGGTGACAGACGGCTGTTCATCAACAGCATACCGTCGTGTACGCTTTCGGATAAGGAATTTGAGGAGCTTTGCGATACTTACAGCGATATACTGGGTAAGATAGTCATTGAGTTCACCGAACAGACAGAGGCGAGCAGACAACAGCTCGACAAGGTGCTGGAAAGGCGCGACCGACGCGGTTTTGCCATAGCTATCGACGACTACGGCACGGGCTATTCAAACATAAGCAGTCTGCTGACATTCATGCCGAACTGCGTGAAGATCGACCGAAGCCTTATAATGAATATCCACGAGGATAAGCGCAAACAGCATTTTGCGCAGAATATCATCGACTACGGGCATGACAACAATTTCAAGGTGCTGGCTGAAGGCGTTGAAAAGGTGGAGGAGCTGAGGGCGCTCATCGACATGGGCATCGACCTGATACAGGGCTACCTGACTGCAAAGCCTGCCCCGAAACTGCTGACTGTTATCAGACCCGAGATACGTGACAGGATAAAGAAATGCAACCGCATCAGCGAAACTGTCAGGGTGAAAAAGACTTTCTTCACTTCGGAGGCGCAGGAGATCTCGCTGATGTCGCTGGACTTTGATAATTATACCGAAGTTTTCGTCACTGCCGAAAAATGCACCCTCAAAGGTACGGAGGGCTATGATTCAGCACTGACACTGCGCATAAAAGACGGTCTTGACTGTCGGCTGAAACTGGTGAATGCTCAGCTTTCCTGTGAGAATAATGATGCTTGCATAATCGTCGGCAGGGGAAGCAGGCTTACGTTGGAAATAGTCGGCGAATGCATGATGAGCGGTCCTGTTAACGTGCCTGCGGGCGCATGGCTGGATATTGTCGGTGACGGCAACCTGACTATGACCTCCGCCACGAACAAGAGTTACGGGATAGGTTCGGATCCGCTGAGTTCTTACGGCGGGATAGGCGTACATCTCAACGGCAGGCTGGATATGAAGCTGGACGGCGAACGCTGTGTGGGCATCGGCGGCGGCTATTCAAATGAGATGAGCCGAATAGATATAGGCTGTAAGGAGCTGAACATAGCACTGTCAGGCAAACACTTAGTCTGTGTGGGCAGTACAGAATCCGAGACGAGCATGACTATCAGGAACACAAAGATGAACCTGAGCAACCGCTGTGTTTCGGGCATAGCCATCGGAAGCGGCACGGGCAGGGTCGTCGCGGTCATTGAAAACAGCGATCTGTTCTACGATGCGTCGGGCGACTCCATATCGGGCATCTGCTCGACTTCTGCCGAAAACAGCCTGACGATACTGAAACACTGCAATATCGGCATGATACTGCGCGGAAAGAACCTTGTGGGGATAGGTTCGGCGCAAGGCTCGATGTCGGTGGAGGCTGAAAAATGCAGCTTCGATGTGACCTGTGAGGGCGCAAAAGCTATTGGCGTGGGCTGTTTCAGCATTGACAGCACCATAGCTCTGAGGGATTGCGTCGGCAGGATAAGCGTCAGCACCAGTCAGGGAGCGGCTCTGACGGCGGCAGAAGGCAGGCTGGTGATCGAGGGGGAAGCTCCCGAGAGACTTTTTAATGCGTAAGATGCGGACATACAGGCGGCAGGGGAGAAGCTCTGCCGCTTTTGCTGTGGCATGCGGCGGTGAGAATGACGGTCTCACAGGAAACGTTTAAGCGGTTTTGGGGCGTTATATCGGGTAAGAGCCGAAATTTTGCGAAAAAGAATCAACAGGTCAGCAAAAGCAAAATGAGACGGCAGACATAACAACGATACGGCGGGCGCGATGGTGGTGAATTTGTACATAAATAGTCAAAATACTATATGTAGTATGACTAAAGATATTTTTACCGGCATAAATTGGTGTTAATCAAACCGGTAATTTGCACAAAGAAATGCCAATTATGCCAAAAACTGCGCGAAAACGTTTTATGAAAACGATAACCACAATTTTCAGTACATAAAAATGTACATATGAGAAATATTGGATAAAACTAGTTCATATTTTATGTAAAGATTGTACACTGATTTTTGCGGGCGTTGCTGTTCTGGAATAAAATGGCACTGAAAAAGTTACACAAAGGTTACAGTATTAACAATCTGTCTGACATATTGCACAAAACGAGGAATGGCAGTTTGTTTAATGCTACATAATTTATTACATCATGCATAAAAATCTGAAAAAACACTTGAAATTTGAAAGAAAATATAGTATATTTCTAATTGACGGAAACGTTTGAGATAAAAATGAGGGTGAAAACACGAAAACGTTTTTACCAACAGAAAGGCGGAAACATCGGATGGTTTCATTAAAAGATATTTCCGTGCGCTGCGGCGTTTCGGTCGCTACGGTCAGCAAGGCGCTGAACGGACATAAGGACGTCAGCGAAGCGACAAGGGAAAGACTGCTGAAAGCTGCGAAGGAGATGGGGTATTTCCCGAACTCTCAGGCGCGGGCGCTGAAAACGAACAAGACGCTGAATTTAGGCGTTATGTTCTCGGACGAAGCGGGAAGCGGTCTGACTCACGAATTCTTTGCAAAAGTGCTTAACAGCTTCAAAATAGAGGCTGAGGCGGCAGGATATGACATCACGTTCATAAACAAGAATGTGGGCCGTCAGAAAATGTCCACCTATGAGCATTGCAAGTACAGAAATGTGGACGGCGTTGTAATTGCCTGTACGGATTTCTCGACTCAGGATGTCTATGAGGTCATAAACGGTGATATACCTGTTGTGACGATAGACCACATATTTGACTGCCGCACGGCAATAATGTCAAATAATGAGAAGGGGATAGAAGAGCTGGTGAACTATGTGGCTGATATGGGTCACAGGCGAATCGCTTACATACAGGGCAACAGGTCAGCCGTTGCAGACAGAAGGCTTGCCGGTTTCTGCAAGGCTTGTATGAACAGGGGAATAGAGGTAGCACCCGAGCTGCTGCTTGCCGGAGACTATCACAATCCCGAAAAGACATATGAGCTGACAAAGGAACTGATCGCGATGAGCGAAAGACCCACCTGTATTTTTATGCCGGACGATTATTCGTCAATGGGCGGGCTTGGCGCTATAAAGGATTCGGGGCTGTCAGTGCCGAACGATATTTCAGTCGTGGGGTACGATGGCATAGCATATTCACAGCTGTTATCACCTAAGCTGACGACGTATTTGCAGGATACGGCGGAGATAGGTACTGAGGCGGCGAAAAAACTGATCTCGCTGATCGAAAATCCACAAACGACCTTTACTGAGGTCGTAACAGTAGACGGACGGCTGATAGAAGGCGCGTCGGTCAAGAGAATCATATAGGCATTGACCGCGGCAAAACCGCTGCGGTGAAATAATATGATAATGCAAAATAAGGAGGAAATTTATCATGGCAAATCTGAAGAAGTTACTCGCAGGCGCAATGGCGCTGTGCATGGCAGGTGCAATGTTCGCATCTTGCGGTAACACAGAAGAAGGCGGCAGCGACAGCAAGTCGAACACCACAAACAACGCCGGCACTAACGACAACAAGGGCGGCGAAGACGGCGGCAACGGCGGTGAAGATGGCGGCAACGGCGGCGACGCAGCAGGTGATCTGAAAGAGGATAAGCTCCCTAACGTTCCTCAGAACGTAGAAGGCAGCGAGGCTTCCAAGAAGGTACTGAAGATCTATACATGGAACGATGAGTTCAAGAGCAGACTCAGAGACTTCTATCCTGAGTATGACAAGGAAGCTTCCGGCTACGACGGCGAGAAGGTCGGCGAGCATGAATACCTGAAGGACGGCACAGAGATCGTTTGGGTTACTACTCCTAACGCTGATAACGCTTATCAGAACAAGCTGGACGAAGATCTGAAGGCTCAGGCTGATTCTGACGACAAGATCGATATGTTCCTGGTCGAGGCTGACTACGCACTGAAGTATGTAAATGGTCCTTATGTAAAGCCTGTTGCTGATCTGGGTCTGACCGATGCTGATCTGGCTGACCAGTATCAGTACACCAAGGACATCGTTACTGACTCCAACGGCGTTCTCGAGGGCGTTTCCTGGCAGGCAACTCCAGGTCTGTTCGCTTACAGAAGAGACATCGCTAAGGAAGTTCTGGGCACCGATGATCCTACTGAGGTTCAGGCACAGCTGTCTGACTGGGATAAGTTCAACGAGGTAGCTAAGAAGATGAAGGACGCCGGTTACTTCATGCTCTCCGGTTACGATGATGCTTACAGAACCTTCTCTAACAACGTTTCTCACGCTTGGGTAAACAACAAGATGCAGATCGTTGTTGACGATAACCTGATGAAGTGGGTTGACCAGACTAAGGAGTACAGCGATAAGGGCTACAACAACGGTACATCTCTGTGGGATGATCAGTGGAACGCTGACCAGTCTTCCGCAGGTAAGGTATTCGGCTTCTTCTATTCTACATGGGGCATCAACTTCACTCTGGCAGGCAACGCAGGTGACGATCTCCAGGGTCAGTACGCAGTTTGCGAAGGTCCTCAGGCTTACTACTGGGGCGGTACTTGGATGTGCGCAGCTGACGGCACAGATAACCCCGAGACAGTTGCTGACATCATGAAGGCTCTGACTTGCAACAAGGACATCATGCTCGACATCACCAAGAAGACTCAGGACTACACCAACAACAAGTCTGCTATGGAAGAGCTGGCTAAGGACTTCTCTTCTGACTTCCTCGGCGGTCAGAACCACATCGCTCTGTTCACCAAAGCAGCTCCTAACATAGACGCTTCTAAGGCTGGTCCTTACGATCAGGGTCTGAACGAGTCGTTCCAGGCTGCATTCAAGGATTACTTCCTGGGCTCCGTAGATAAGGATACTGCTCTGCAGAACTTCTACAAGGCAGCACAGGAGAAGTATCCTGAGCTGACTGTTGCTGAGTAATTTACCAGCTTGACAATCAAATAGTATACAAGCGTAAGTCGGGGACGGGAATTGACCCGTTCCCGATTTATTTTTTGGTAAGTTATAAAAATGCAATATTGATATAGAGGGTGCTTGAATGAAACATAAGTCAATCAGCTACGCTAAATGGGGCTATATCTTTATTATTCCATTTTTTGTAGCATTTATACTGTTTAATCTTATCCCGCTTGTTTCGACTTTCTACAACTCGCTCTTTGAGAACTATCTGGGCAGAGGCGGTCTGGTGCAGGTCGGACCTAACTTCATTGGACTTGATAATTTCAAGACGATGTTTGCTCCCGAGACCGAGCTGGGTAAATACTTCGGAAACACATTTATTCTTTGGATACTGGGCTTTATCCCCCAGATATTCTTCTCGCTGCTCTTCGCTTCATGGTTCACTGATCTGAGAATGAAGCTCAAGACAGGCGCTTACAAGGTAATATTCTATCTGCCGAACGTTATCATGGCTGCTGCGATGGGTATGTTGTTCTATACCATGTTCGCTCAGAACGGTCCTATCAACAGCATTTATATGTCTATAACAGGCAAGGATTCTCCTTACATGTTCTTTGATAACGTATGGTCACAGAGAAGCGTTATCGCTATCATCAACTTCCTGATGTGGTACGGTAATACCACCATTATGCTCATGGCTGCTATCAACGGTGTTGACCCCTCGCTGTATGAGTCCGCTCAGATCGACGGTGCAACTCCTTCGCAGACATTCTGGAAGATCACTCTTCCCCTTATCAGACCTATTCTTCTGTATGTTCTTATCACTTCACTGATCGGTGGTCTGCAGATGTACGACGTACCTCAGATCATTACCAAGAACGGTGAGCAGGTGCAGAGAACTTCGATGACCGTTGTTATGTATCTGCAGAAACATCTGTACAGCAAGAACTACGGTATGGCAGGTGCGCTGTCGGTAATACTCTTCGTTGTTGCCGCTGTACTCAGCCTGGTAGTATTCTATGTTACAACTGAAAGAGAACCTAAGAAGAAAGTAAAGAAAGGGGGTATAAAGTAATGGCAGCTCCGGTAGATGCAGTTGGAGAGATGAGTAACTCCAAACAGCTGCTTATCAGACGTGTAGTCAGCTACACTGTCCTTACTATATTCGCAATTTTGTCGCTGTTCCCCTTCTTTATACTTCTTGTTAATATGACCCGTGATACTAACTCTATCCAGAAGGGTTTCTCCCTTGTTCCGGGTTCATACCTTTTAAAGAATTTTAAGACGGTACTCGGCAATCACGACTGGAAGATGCTCAGCAGCTTGAAAAACAGCCTTATCATTTCCGGTCTGACAGCTCTGCTGTCTACATATTTCTCGGCTCTGACCGCTTATTCCATCCACGTATACGATTACAAACTGAAGAAGTTCCTGTTCACCTTCATTCTGATGATAATGATGGTTCCTACTCAGGTTTCTGCACTCGGTTTCGTAAGACAGATGGCAAGCTGGGGTCTGACCAACAGCTTTATCCCGCTGATCGTTCCTTCCATCGCAGCACCTGCTACATTCTTCTTTATGAAGCAATACATGGACAGCGCACTGCCTCTGGAGATCGTTGAAGCGGCTCGTATAGACGGTTCGGGTGAGTTCAGAACATTCAATGAGCTGGTAACTCCTATCCTGAAGCCCGCTATCGCTGTTCAGGCTATATTCACATTCGTGTCCAGCTGGAACAACTTCTTCATTCCCGCACTGATCCTTGACGACAAGAACAAGAGAACTCTGCCTATCGTTATCGGTATCATCAGAAGTGCCGACTACGCATCGTTCGATATGGGCGCGGTTTACATGGCTATCGGTATCTCGATCATACCTGTTGCTATCGTTTACCTGATCCTCTCCAAGTTCATTATCCGTGGTATCGCACTCGGTGCAGTTAAGGGTTAATGCACTTAATAAGCCTATAAGTTGCTTATCATATTAATTTCGGAAGATCGCTGCATTCTAGTGTATAGGGTGCGGCGATTTTTCGCACTGAAAAATAAATCCCGATACGGGTGTGTATTGTTCCCCGACTTCGGCGGGGGAACAATACGAAAGAACAGCCATTTTGTATCATCAGTAATACATATCAAAATTGGGAGAAAAATAAAAAAGAGCAGATGAATGACCTCCTGATGAGGTCAAAGTCATCTGCTCTTTTACGTTTATCCTGCTGATACAGGTTCATTCCCAGTTTTTCCAAACATCGGGGCAGTAGCCGACAGTCGCCTGCCTGCCGTTACGGACTATGGGTGCTGCGATAAGGCTGGGCTCTTCCAGCAGTTTTTCGCGCTTTTCATCGGCGCTTCCCAGATATTTCAGCAGATCAGCCGTCTGACCCTTTGCCTTAGAGTCGATGAGCTTCTCGATTTCGCCCACAGCCCTCAGCACCGAGTCGAACTCGCCGCCGCTCATGCCCTTGCTGACCAGATCCACCGACTGGAATTTTATTCCGCGCTCCTTGAACCAGCGCTCTGCCTTTTTGGTGTCAAAGCTCTTTGATTTCCCGAAAATCTGAATGTTCATCTCTTCACCTCAGTGTAATAGTATACCGCCAGCTGAGTCCTGTCCCGCAGACCCAGCTTATCAAGCAGATTGCTTATGTAGTTTCGCACAGTGCCCTCGCCCAGAAACAGCTCTGCCGCGATCTCCTTATTGCTCAGCCCCGAAGCCACAGCCTCCATGATGTCCCGCTCTTTTTCGCTTATGCCGTGTGCCGCAAAGTCAAATTCCTCCCTGCGGGTCATAAGTTCGGGCAGGCGGCTGACTATCTTCTCGCCAAACACGCTCTGACCGTTCGCCACAGCCTCCAGCGCCGCCGCTATGCCCTCGAAATCCTGTTTGAGCATATAACCCTTAGCCCCCATACTCAGCGCCTTGACGATGTATTCGTCGTCGTTGAAGGTGGTCAGGTAAAGTATTTTAGCATCGTGGTGCGCCGCAAGTATCTTCTCGCCCGCTTCCAGACCCGTCATGCCTTCCATGCGTATGTCCATCAGCATAACATCGGGCTTCAGCTGTTCGTAAAGCGCGATGGCTTCTTCGCCGCCGCCTGCCATCGCCCCGACGGTTATGCGCCCTGTACTTTCAAGTATGGTTTTCAGCGAGAGCGCCACCAGCTTGTCATCATCTGTAACAATTATCCTCATATATAATATACCTCACTGCCTTATGCAGAATTTATTGCTGAATATCAACGTCTGCGGACAGATATTTGTCTCCCATTTTTGGTGTGTATTGCTGATAATACAAAATGGCTGTTTTTTCGTATTGTTCCCCCGCCTTCGGCGGGGGAACAATACACAACTAAACTGGGATATATTTTTTTGTACTGTCAAGCAGTCTGAAAAGCCGCCTGTACCTGTTGCAGGCGAGAAAGATCACTCTGCCGCTGAAAAAAACAGCGGGTATCATAAGTATCCATACAGGCACGCCCCAATGACTGAAAAACACAGCCGTTCTGCCGTACCAAAGCATTTTTTCGTTACTGTCCAACTGCTTTTTCAGGAATGGTCTGTCAAAAAACATTTGCTGTTCGTCCGAATTTCTCTTACGATTATACCACAACTGCGCGAATAAAGCAAGAGTCACGTCATAAAATAAAATATGACTATCCCTTTAGCGCACCGACTAAAAATGCGGTAAACAAAAGGATAATTGAGCGTTGTATATTTTGGTGTGTCAGCGGGATAACCACAAAATAAAATGGGCAAAAAAATAGCAGGTCAACGGTGACCTGCGGAAAATAAAACAAAAAAACTATGTGTAGAACAAAAGAAAGGAGACAACAAAACGGATGTTAATTCAATCTTTTATTCGATTTCCTTAACACCATCTATATTATAAACTGTTTCGCCCAAAAAGTCAAGGGGTGTTTCAGGATTTTCTGAAAAAAACGCAAATTTCGGCGTTATGCACAATTTTCATTTTTTTATGTTTGCAATAGCGACAAGAAATGCTCAGATAGGTTGAAAAGCATTTAAATTCATTAGTTTTATTAACATTAGTATGTAAACGCATTGTTTCAAATTTTAGTATATTAGCATGCGAATGAATTAATAAGGTAAAATGCTCTAACCAAAAATTGCTGTTATGCAGATGAATATTTTCGAGATGCTGACCCATAATAAAAGCAGAAACGGCGAAACAGCCGAAAGAAAGGACTGATACGAATGCTGGATAGGATAGCCCTCGCACTGCTGATAATCGGCGGCATCAACTGGGGTCTGCTGGGTATCTTTGAATTTGACCTGGTAGCCTTCATTTTTGGCGGACAGGCTGCGTTCCTGTCAAGGATAGTTTATACACTGGTGGCGATCTCAGCCGTCTGGTGCATCTCACTTTTCTTCAAAGACAGAGAACTTCTCCCCGACCCCGCTTAGTCTGAACTTAGCGCCCTGCAATTATCCAAGCGCAGGGCAGGGAAGTCCCCACGCCCCTCGCACACCGAACACGGGCTTGCAGTGCGGCGGGCAAACTGCCGCGCTGTAAGCCGTCAGGGGGACTTTTCTGCTCTGCGCTTGTTTTGGGTTTATGCTTGTTTTTCGTTCTGAAAAGTCGGCATTTTCAATGGTGTTAAGGTTATGCTGTAAGGACGGTGTTGTTTACGTGAGGGGAGGCTGTGTGCGATTTTTTGTCTCCCACGACTGAATGCTTGTTTGCGGAGATGGCTATGCTGAACAGGGGGGATAAAGTGATAAGGGTGGTGTTTTCCTGTGGGGGTGTTGTTCTGGTTATGATGTAAGGGCGGTGTTGTTTGTGTGAGGGTGTTCTTGTTTCACTAAAAAACCGTTCTGCTAAAATGCGAACAGAATATTTCTAATTAAAACATAATTTCATCACAATTATGCTTTATAATGTACTCTGTAACAATATAGCATACTATGTATGAAAGGAAAGGTTTTCTATGATAAAGAAATTCGCTGCACTGCTTCTGGCACTGACACTCTGCACGGGGGTAATGGCGGGCTGTGCAGATAAAAAAGACGGTGGCAGCAGCAGCGCTGATACTGTCACTGCCGAACAGGATACCACTACCGCTGCTGAGGACAGCAACGAGACCGCTGGTCCTGTTCAGGAGGAAGTCCTGCCCGTTGCTTCTCTTACCGTTGACGGCAAGAAGATAGACACCACTGATTATACCATGATGACCATTGACGGCATTGATGTCAGCTTTGATGAGTTCAGGTTCTACTATTTCTATAATCTTGACAGCTACAAGCAGAATTACGGCATAACCGAAGATGCACTGCGCGAAAATCAGGTCGCATACAATATGTTCCTTGAGGATGTTGTAAGGGCTATCAAGCAGGAATTTGTCACCGATAAGCTGGCAAGAGATCACGGTATAGAACTTGATGATGAGGATCGTCAGGTGATCGAAAATAATATGCAGAATGCAAAGTCAAATTACGAGAATGACGAAGAGTTCCAGAAGGATATGCAGCGTGCCCATCTGACAGAGGAGATCTATGAGAAGATGTTCACCCGCGCACAGACCTATAATAAGGTCATGGAGACACTCTTTGCAAATGACGGCGAGTATGCTACTTCACATGAGGATTTCCTGAAAATGGTACAGGATCCCGAGCAGTACGCACATGAGGTACATATTATGATACCTTTCTATTCGCAGGCTGAGCTTGATGACAGCGCCGCTGAGGGCTATGATGACCTCACGCTGTCGCAGAAGATAGGTGTCAGGAGCGAAGCGTATTCTGCCCTTGATGACGCGGGTAAGGAAGAAGCAAAAACTAAAGCTAAGGCAGTTGCAGATGAGGCTCTTGCGCGTGCAGTTGCAGGTGAGGACTTCAATAAGCTGGTGGAGGAATATGGCTGGGACATCGGGCTGGAAGATCCCACGAACGGCTATTACATGAAGAAGGATAATATCGGCGGCTACCCTGAGGATCTGCTTACCGAGACTTTTGCGCTTAAGCCGGGTGAGGTTTCAGATAAGCTGGTCGAGAATGACACTTACGGCTACTTTATCGTAAAGCGCCTTGAACCCGATATGGATTACATCAACGAGAATATCGAGTCGATGATAGCTTCAAACGATCAGCCCGCTATACAGGACAAGTTCACTGAGATAATGGACGGCATGGAAGTTACTTATTCTGACGTTTGGGAGTCTCTTACTATTGACAGCATAACCTGATAAATACAAGCCCTGTTCTGCTGAACGGGGCTTTTTTTCAACATATTTATCCTGCGGGCGTTGAAAAAAACGGTGTTTTTTAAGCCGGGATAAGAATGTAAGGCGTTGGAAGCGTTCGGTTAGGCTTGGAAAACGGCTGGGTTTGGTAAATATCGTCAATAGTTTTCAAAAGCGGCAGAAGATCGCTGACAGAAATAACAAACTGAAAAAAACTCAAATTTTTTTTTGAAAACCTATTGACAAATCGGGGGTTATAGTGTATAATAGATACTGTTGTGAGGGACAAAACAAAACGAACTTCACAAAACAAATCATATGGGGGTTTAGCTCAGCTGGGAGAGCATCTGCCTTACAAGCAGAGGGTCACAGGTTCGAGCCCTGTAGTCCCCATCAGTCAGAATGTGCGCAGATGATGTCTGCGCACGACTTTTCTGACACGGCCCGGTAGTTCAGTTGGTTAGAACGCCGCCCTGTCACGGCGGAGGTCGTGAGTTCGAGTCTCATCCGGGTCGCTTGGATATGCTTCTGTAGCTCAGTCGGTAGAGCAGGGGACTGAAAATCCCCGTGTCGGTGGTTCAATTCCACTCGGAAGCATTTTCGCGGATTTAGCTCATCTGGTAGAGCGCCACCTTGCCAAGGTGGAGGTAGCGAGTTCGAGCCTCGTAATCCGCTCTCGTTCCCGACAGGGGATAGCTTGACAATGCGGGTTTATTTCAACGCTAGAATACCTTTCTTCCTGAGAGGAGAAACTTGTTTAACTCAAGTGACCCGCTCCATAAACGCCGACGTGATCGGCGTTTTTTATGTGCGGATTTAGCTCATCCGGTAGAGCGCCACCTTCCCAAGGTGGATGTGGCGAGTTCGAGTCTCGTAATCCGCTTTATATTTCAGTATTTAGTCTGTTATCTAGTGCAGTCTTTATTATGCGGATTTAGCTCATCTGGTAGAGCGCCACCTTGCCAAGGTGGAGGTAGCGAGTTCGAGCCTCGTAATCCGCTCTTTAAGTCCACGCTTTGCGAGGCTTAAAATAATATGGGGGTTTAGCTCAGCTGGGAGAGCATCTGCCTTACAAGCAGAGGGTCACAGGTTCGAGCCCTGTAGTCCCCATCAGTCAGAATGTGCGCAGATTTTTTCTGCGCACAGCTTTTCTGACACGGCCCGGTAGTTCAGTTGGTTAGAACGCCGCCCTGTCACGGCGGAGGTCGTGAGTTCGAGTCTCATCCGGGTCGCTCAAATATGCTTCTGTAGCTCAGTCGGTAGAGCAGGGGACTGAAAATCCCCGTGTCGGTGGTTCAATTCCACTCGGAAGCATCATTTTGCGGATTTAGCTCATCTGGTAGAGCGTCACCTTGCCAAGGTGGAGGTAGCGAGTTCGAGCCTCGTAATCCGCTCTTTAGTCCTTCGATCATTCGGAGGACTTTTTTTGACGTTTTGCACCTTGTCAAGCCTTCCGAATTGTGCTATAATAACAATGGGAGGCGATAATATGGCAAATATTCTTGATTATCTTGACTGGCGCGGAGACCTGTCTTTTGCGGCAGCACCTTTCAATGAGGTCGATGCGCTTATTCTGGCTGAGCTGAGTTACCTTCCCGCTGAGGATATAGTGCCGTCGGAAAAGGGCAGATATATCACGATAAGCGAGCTTCGTGAACGCTTTGAACCCGATATTATCCCGCACGAACAACGCTTAGTCAGCTTCGATGACGATGTGGTGCTGCTCAATAAACTGGCTGATTCACACCGCTATGACGGCATGGGGCTGACAGGCTTCGTCAGCCGCATTGACAGCGATAATGACCTCCAGTTTGCCGCCATGACCTGCGTTTTCGATAAGTTCACTTATGTGGCTTTTCGCGGCACAGACAGCACTCTCGCGGGCTGGAAAGAGGATATGAACATCAGCTTTATGAAGGAAACTGCTTCGCAAAGCATGGCTGTTAGGTATGTTGAAAAGTATTTTCGCGGCACTGATGAGGTGCTGGTGTTCGGCGGTCATTCTAAGGGCGGAAATCTGGGGGTGTATGCAACAGCTTTCTGTGATGAACAGATACGTCAGCGCGTCCGTGCTGTGTTTGCGTTTGACAGTCCAGGCTTTAACGAGGAAGTTGCCGCGTCGGCGGAGTATATGGCTGTTACAGATAAGATATTCAGCATTATCCCTCAGTCGTCACTGGTGGGTCAGCTTCTTTGCGGCAGTGCCCAGCCACGCATAGTCAAAAGCAACGCGGGCGGTCTCATGCAGCATATCGCTTATTCGTGGCAGGTCATGCGCTGTGGTTTTGATTATGCTGAGGAACTTTCCAAGCTGGGCGTTTTCGTCAACAAGACCATGACAGGCTGGATCTCGTCACTGGACGAACGTGACAGAAAAGGCTTTGTGGAAGCCGTTTTTACAGTGCTTGAATCAGCACAGAGCGATACTTTCAATGAACTCGGCAGTAATAAGCGCAAGTCCTTCACTTCCATTCTCAAAGCGCTGAAAAAACTTTCGCCCGAACAGCAGTCTGTCGCGAAAAAGGCGCTCTCACAACTGGCGACATATGGTAAAAAGGCGCTGCTGTCAGGGTTTGAAGAGGAAAAAGTTCAGCACAGGCTGACAGATTCTGCTAAATAGTCAATGGTAATACTCTACAATTCTTATGATAAAACTTTGTGCTTTACGCCGAAAATATGAAGATAACGTTGCATTAAAAGTTATAATAGGTTATAATAAAAACATAAACTTATTTTGTTATCAGGGGGGATATTAATGGAACCGATCAGAGCTTTTATACAGAAATGGCGTGACAAGCTGGCATATATGGAATTTGGCGATCTTTTCCCGCAGAACAGAAAATGCGATACCAGAAATATAAAAAGTGTGTTGTCCTTTATTGGCATCTATCTTGGCGCACTGATAATCTGCGCACTGCTTTTTGTGGTGCTTGGCGGTATACCGTATGTGGGCTGGCTTTTCAGGGTGATAGCTGTGCCTGTTGCTATCTATGCCATCGCGGGTATGATGCACATTCTGCTGCAATACATGAAGTTCAACGGGTAGTCTGCCCGCTGAATACGGTCATAAATAAGCGCTTTCGCTTTTGGCGAGGCGCTTTTTTTCTGCATTTTTACAGTAAACGATGTTAATTCTCACAATGACCGCTCAGCATTGGATGCGTCCTGTGAGCGTGATGGGTATGGCATTTGGCATATCAGCAAAAAGGCACTTCCGCGCTGTTGCAGAAGTGCCTTGAACTTTATTTGTTTTTATGACTATCCCTTTAGCACACCACTGCAAAATACCTTTATCAATGAGGAAAAACTGAGTTGATGTTATCTTTCCCCCGCCGCAGGCGGGGGAAA
>NZ_CACWPP010000056.1 GCF_902762735.1 uncultured Ruminococcus sp. | reverse complement strand
ATCTTTCCCCCGCCTGCGGCGGGGGAAAGATAACATCAACTCAGTTTTTCCTCATTGATAAAGGTATTTTGCAGTGGTGTGCTAAAGGGATAACCACATTTCATCTTACTCTTAAACTATATCACAGTCGCCGCACTCGTCACCCGCAGGGGAAGCCTTTTCAGCCGCTGAGCCTTTAGCTAAGAACCTTGTTCCCAGATTGCCTGTTTCAAACAGCCAGTAAAGATTATCGGGGTTCTTGCCGTTCAGGATTATCATATCTATGCCGCTGCTGACAGCTATCTCTGCGGCATTTATCTTAGTCCTCATGCCGCCTGTGCCCATCTTTGTGCCTGCACCGCCTGCCAGAGCGCGTATATCATCATTTATCTCCTCAACGACAGGTATCAGCTTTGCATCTGGGTCAAGGCGGGGGTCGTAATCGTAAAGACCGTCAATATCCGACATTATTATCAGCAGGTCAGCTCCTGCAATTTTCGCTACCGTAGCCGCCAGCGAGTCATTTTCGCCCATTTCAAGCTCCAGCTCGTCGATAGCCACCGTATCGTTCTCATTAACGATAGGTATAACGCCCAGCTGAATGACCCTTTCCAGCGCGTTCTTCACATTAGTGCGCCTATCCTCCAGCAGTACGAACTTTGTCAGCAGAAACTGTGCCACATTAAGGCTGTATTCTGCGAACAGCTTGTCGTACAGATACATCAGCTCGCACTGACCCACAGCGGCGCAAGCCTGTTTTGTGGGAGTATCCTTAGGGCGCTCCACAAGCCCTATCTTAGACATGCCCAGTCCTATCGCACCGCTTGACACCAGTATTATCTCATGACCCGCATTCTGTAAATCCGCAAGATTTTTGACCAGTCCCTCAACTCTCCTTATATTCAGCCGACCTGTTCTGTGTGTCAGCGTAGATGTGCCGACCTTTACCACGACACGTTTCTTACCTTTAAGCTCCGACATTTTAAAACTCCTATCTTATCTTAAATGGGGGCACAGCCCCCATGCTATTCCTAATGGGGGCGAAGCCCCCATACCCCCACGCTCGACTTCTGCGCCTCTGCCGACTTTGGCTTTGCGTTCACTCTGGTCGCACACGCCGACTCTGTCGGCGTTATTCCCGTCGTTCACTCCAAGCCAAAAGGCGCAGAAGCACTTCGCTGTTTGCCATGCTGATATAGCTTGCTGTGTGGAAGATATAATGGCTTTGTCTTGCCCTCATTATTTTTAATGGGGGCACAGCCCCCATACCCCCACGAGCGCCGCCTGCCAACGCAGGCTATTCACTCACTGCGCGCCCCTCTGGGTCGCTTCATTCGTTCATACGCCTGCGCGGCGCGCTCTTTGGCATGTTTAATGGCTTTGTCTTGCCCTCATTTTATTATTTATGATTATTTCTAATGGGGAAACGCCCCAAATATATTCATTACAACTGACAGCGCGGCATACTTCTGTTCATGTCAATAATTATGAATTATGAATTATGAATTATGAATTACCAAAGATCTCTCCGAGATTTTCAAAGATGAATTCCTGTGCTTCTTTGGGGAACAGCACGGTTTTGTAGCTTCGGTTGAGAGAGCTTATCTTTTCGCGCTCGACTATGCCCGCTTCATCGGAAAGTATCGTTGTCGCCAGACGTGTTTTGCCGTTTTCGGCGGCTTCGGTCAGATAATTCTCGTTCATCAGCCAGCCTTTTATCTCTTTAAAGACCAGCTTGTTGTCAGCACTTACACCCAGCTGGGTCAGTATCTCATCGCAAAGCCTTGTCAGCGGAAGTTCTTCACTGACCGCATGCAGGCTTTCCGCGCCTGCCGTTATCAGTTCGGAAAGAGTACTGTTCGGGCTTTCGGGTGACTGCCCCTTTTTGTCGGGGTTCTCCCGCAGATACTTCTGTATCTCGGCGGTGAAGTATGCGCCGTACCGCTCCTGCTTGACCTTGCCGACACCCGAGATCTCCATGAAATCGCTTTGGGTGACGGGCAGTTTCACGCACATCTCCCGCAGAGCCTGATCGCCGAAAACTATGTAAGCGGGGACGCTTGCTTCTGCCGCCAGCCTTGCGCGAAGTTTTTTCAGCCTGTCGAACAGCACCTTGTCGAACGCAGTCACTGTGTCGCGCGGCTTTGTAGGCGCAGACCTTTCTCTGCTCTTCGCGGGCAGGCGCATCTCGACTTTCTGCTCTCTGTTCATAAGAAGCTGTGCGCCGCGCCTTGTCAGGGTAAGTGTGCTGTGTTCGGTCTCAGCGATAAAGCCTTCTGCCTGTAAAAAGCGAATTATCATGCGTATGCGCGTGGTGGTATCGCTCTTCATTATACCGAATGTGGAGAGTGTATCCAGCCCGAACTTTTTGACCTTATCGTTTTTTTCACTGCCCGTCAGCACAGCCGACACCACCACTGCGCCGAAATGCAGGTTTCTTTGGTGAAGTCTGTATATGCAGGAGAGTATCTTCTGCGCTTCGACTGTAATATCCGTCAGCTCGGTCTCGCCGCTGCAATTGGAGCAGTTGCCGCAGGTACATTTGCGCTTCTCGCCGAAATAATCAAGTATGAACTGTCTCAGACAACGCCCTGTATTGCAGTAATCTGACATCTTGTTCAGCTTGGCTATGTCGCGTCTGCGGAGCTGTTCTGCCGTTTCGTCATCGAGATCGGGGTTTTCGTTTGAATTTTCTATCAGGTATTTGTTGGTAACAATATCTTTCGCGCTGTAAAGAAGTATACATTTCGCTTCACTGCCGTCCCTTCCCGCACGGCCTGCTTCCTGATAATAATTTTCGATATTCTTGGGCATATTATAGTGCAGGACGAGTCCCACATTGGATTTGTCGATGCCCATGCCGAAAGCGTTTGTGGCAGCGATAATGGGTACGCGGTCATAAATGAAATCGTCCTGATTATTCTTTCGCTCCTCAGGGGACAGCCCTGCGTGATACCGTGTGCAGGGTATTCCGTCAGCAGTGAGTTTTTCGCTGACCTCTTCGACCGCCTTTCTGGTCGAGCAGTAGATTATGGCGCTCGTGCCGCTGTTCTCACTGATTATCCTCTTAGCCGCTGACAGCTTGTCACGCTCATGCAGTACCCCGAAATAGAGGTTTTTTCTGTCAAATCCTGTGGTGATGCAAAGCGGCTGCCGCAGTCCTAAAAGTCTTATGATGTCCTCTCTGACCTGATCGGTAGCTGTTGCGGTAAAAGCCCCGACAGTCGGGCGGTAGGGGAGCTGTGAAAGAAATTCGGGAATGCGCGTGTAGTGCGGTCTGAAATCCTGCCCCCACTGAGAAACGCAGTGAGCTTCGTCCACCGCCACCAGCGAGATCTTCACCGTCCTTGCCAGCTCGATGAATGACTGAGTGCAGAGCCTTTCGGGTGCGACATATATCAGCTTGTACATGCCGCGCATGGCATTTGACAGAGCGGTGTTATACTGCTGAGGTGTCAGCGATGAATTGAGGTAAGCCGCCCTGACACCTGACTGTATCAGGCTGTTGACCTGATCTTTCATAAGCGATATGAGCGGCGATATGACGATCGTTATGCCGTCAAGCATCAGCGCGGGTATCTGGTAGCAGAGACTTTTTCCTGCGCCCGTAGGCATAATGCCTGCCGCGTCACGTCCGCTCAGCAGTGCATCTATCAGCGGTTCCTGCCCCTCATTGAAATCGGGGTGTCCGAAAAAGTCTCGCAGGACGCTGTATTTATCGGTAAAATCGGTCATTATGGTATCAGCTCTTTCCGATCAATGATAAGTCAAAATATTCAAAGTATATTATACCACATTTCTCTTTAAAAATCAAGGGCGGGGCATTTTAATTCATAATTCATAATTCATAATTCATAATTATTGGCGTGGTCGGGAGTTTTTAGTAACGGCGTTGGAAAGTGTGTGCATTCAGGTGGGGGGAGGGCTTGCCGCCGACACAAGAGTGTGCGCACTTGCTGTGTGAGAGCTTTGCGTGCATCTTATTTTCATAATTCATAATTATTGGCGTGGTCGGGAGTTTTTAGTAACGGCGTTGGAAAGTGTGTGCATACGGGCGTGGGGAGGGCTTGCCGCTGACACGAGAGTGTGCGCACTTGCTGTGTGAGAGCTTTGCGTGCATCTTATTTTCATAATTCATAATTATTGGCGTGGTCGGGAGTTTTTAGTAATGGCGTCAGAAAGTGTGTGCATTCGGGTGGGGGGAGGGCTTGCCGCCGACACGAGAGTGTGCGCACTTGCTGTGTGAGAGCTTTGCGTGCATCTTATTTTCATAGTGTGCTTGCTATTTGGGGTCGGAATTTCTCTTCGTGCCTGTGCCTCCCCTCCCACCCGCCCACAAAACTTCGAGCCTTGGACCTTGACACACTATCGCAGGCGACAGCTGACCCGAGCGGGAATATTTTCGATAATAAAGAAATATGAATTAAAAAGGGGTGTTCGATCAGATGATAATAGTGATGATACGTGCGCTGGTGCTGTATTGTGCGGTGATAGCGGCAGTCAGACTGATGGGCAAACGCCAGATAGGTGAACTTCAGCCTGCTGAACTTGTGGTTACTATCCTGCTGTCAAATATAGCTACACTGCCCGTTGAGGATATAAGCATACCTGTGACGATGGGGCTTGTGCCCATATTCACACTGGTCGGCATTGATGTTATAGTGTCCTGCCTTTCACTGAGGTTTCGGGGGATACGTCGGGCAGTCAGCGGGTCGGCAAAACTGATAATATCAAACGGTGAGGTGGATAGAAGGGCTATGCGGGAACTCAGGTTCACCACCGATGACCTTATGGCGGCACTGCGTTCACAGCAGGTGTTTGATATAAAAGATGTGCAGTTCGCCGTTGCCGAAACGACGGGAACTATCTCGGTATGTCCGAAAAGATCGGCTCAGCCGCCGACTGCCGAAGATCTGGGGCTTTCGCCTGAGGAGAGCGACCCGCCTGTAATGGTCATCAGCGATGGTCAGGTGTCATCTGCGGCGCTGAGACATCTGGGACTTGACGAAAAGTGGCTCACAAAAATAGTGAAAGCGCAGGGCTGTCAGACGAAAGATGTGTTTATAATGACAGCCGCAGACGCATCTGACTATACTATAATAAAAAGGGATGATATAAAGTGAAAAGACTGTATTTAAGCATTATCCTGCTTGCCCTGCTGACAGCGGGCGGCATCCGCTCAACAGTTTATATCGTGCGTGAGAATGACCTGCTGCAAAGTCTATGCGCCGATATACGCGCAGAAGCCCTGCGCGGTGAAGATACCTCCGATGAGGTGGAAGCCCTCTGCGATGAGTGGGAACGCCATTGCAGGATAATGGCATTTATCGAAAACGCTTCCAACCTAGCCAACGTCACAGCAGAAGTTGCCCGACTTCCTGCGCTGTCACAGACAAATTCCCCCGACCTTATACAGCAGACAGATGCCGTCAGCGCACAGTGCGCTATGCTTGCCGAAAGACAGTTCCCGCATCTGCGTTCGGTGATGTGAGCGGGCATAAAAAAAGGAAACCGACTTTTACGACGGTTTCCCTGTAATATACCGTGTCACATGCCTGATGCCGCGCGGCGTTTTTTCTCCTGCTTTGCCTCATACATGTTCTCGTCAGCTATCCTGATAAGCTCCTCAACATCGCAGTCGGGGGTCATCTCATGCAGATAACTGCCGAAACTTGCGTCAAGCAGGTAAGGCTTTTCGCCCCTTGCGTTGAACTTTGCTATCTTGTCCAGAAATTCCCTGCGAAAGGCTTCTATCTGCGCATCATTACAGCATGGTGCGAATATATAGAACTCATCGCCGCCTGTTCTGCCTGCTATCTTGCCGTCAGTGCAGCAGCTGCCGATAATGTCAGCCATTTTGCGTATGGCAAAATCGCCCTCAGCGTGACCGAAGTGGTCGTTGATCTTTTTAAGACCGTCCATGTCGATGACCATAGCACACGCTTTTTCGTCATCAGGCATTTTGCCTGCGGCTTCAGCCGAACGTGTCTCAAAACCGCGTCGGTTGTACAGCCCTGTCAGACCGTCACGCACGCTGGTATCTTCCAGACTGCTTATCAGCTCACGGATATTGTTCTGCCTGAGCAGAGATTCCAGCGACACCGCCAGCGTAGCTATCCAGACGTTGAAAAACTCGTTGAAAACGCCCGAGCCTGTCATAGCTATACTGCAATAGCCGAATACCCTCTCACCGCAGTGCATGCTGGTGACATACATCATCTTGGGATCGCCGTTCGACTGTTCGGGCAGAAATTCCTGCGTGGATATGATCTTTCGCTCACAGCCGTCAAAATCATGCCACCTGTCTACCAGCATGGCGGGGTACACCTTGTCAGTCGGTAGAGCCATGCCTTTTTCCAGCGATGTTCTGCCGCTTTTCTCGTCATAGTATGTCATCAGGCAGAAACTTCTGTACCCGCCGAAGTTCACAGCATGCTCAGCAAATGTTCTTTCAAGATCCTCTATCGACTCTACCAAATTCATTTTGAGCGTTGCACCGATGACATCGCCCAGATAATAATTTACGGTCCTGTTCTGCTCAGTACTGAGGTTTACGCGCCTTACCTCTTTTTTATAGTCGATATTCTTGCAGCCGCAGGTGTTTGCCAGTATCAGGCTTGCCTTGACTGTCACAAGTCTCGGGCATTCCTCGCCCCTCACCATCTTGTCTATCATGCGCACGGCTTCGTCAGCCACGACTTCACGCTTGCGGTCAACAGTGGTAAGTCTCGGTATAAAAGCCTGACCCTCTTCCGTGCCGTCAAAGCCTGTGAGAATAACATCTTCGGGCACACGTATCCCACGGTTTTTAAGCGACTTATAAAGTCCCATCAGCATATAGTCGTTCGCACAAACTATCGCTTCGGGACGCTCTCTTCCCTCACGGAAGAAGAAATCAGCGGCTTCCTCACTTTTATTGAACCAGAAATTGCCCTCAAAAATGCCCGAACCCTCTTCGGGAAGCCCCAGTTTTTTCATTATCACCTTGAAAGCGGCGAGCCTTGCGGCAGCATCGGGGTGCTTGAAAGGACCCGACATAAAGCCTATCTGCCTGCACCCGTGTACATCATATAGGTGCTGTACCATAAGTTCGATACCCGAAGCGTCATCAAAAACAATGTTGTAAAAATCCTCCATATAACTGCTTCCGCTTATGACGGGACACTTTGCTTTTTCTTTTATTTTTGCGACCAGCTTTTCCACCATTCCGTCGATGGTAAAACTCTCTTCATCAAAGATAATGCCTGCGAACTGGTCATATGGTATAACGTCGATGAACTTGTATTCATAATCGCCGTAATCACGATGTTTGCCGCCGATTATCCCCATAAAGTTGATGAACACCACGTTATAGCCCAGTGAAACAGCAGTTGAATTTATGGTCTCGCAGAAAGGTCTCCGATAGCCTGTTGTGACCTGGTTGATAAAAACGGCAATAGTTTTTCGGTTGTTGATCATTAGCTTCATCTCCGTAAAAAGGCTGTTTTCAATAGTTATTATATCACGATACAAATTCAAAGTCAATACAAATTATTGCGAATAAGACGGCTGTACGTTCAAATATTGCCAAAAAAATCGCACAAAAAGTAAAATTTATCATTAATTCAGACAACATTCGCAATAATCGGTATGATAGGCGCAATTATTGATAAGAAAATATTTCAAAAAGATAATATAATATTATCAGAATCAAGGGATGGAGCAGCACGAATATACATCGGTCACGCACCTGAACATGTAATTGGCGAAATAAGGAAAATAGTATATCGAGCCGTTGAGATATTCGGCAAAATTGCTGAATTTTCCTGAATAAAAATGTGATAAAAGCGAATTGACTTTAGGTGAACGAACTGTTAAAATAATATGTGCATAGTAGTGTTGCGAGCGTCGGCACGAGAAACAATATGACGCTTTAAAACAAGGAGGGTATTTTTATGAAAATGACTAAAAGATTCCTTGCAGGTCTGTTCGCACTGACAATGTGTGTGGGTATGGCAGCCTGCGGCAGCGACTCGGGCGACGACGGGAAAGAAAGCTCTGTAAATGCAAAAGAGATCGCACAGGAAGATAAAGATAAGCTGAACGAAGCTGCACAGAACGCGCTGGATACTACCGAGCTTAAGAACAAGACGATCAAGTTCCTCTCGCACTGGGACATCAACCCGAGTGATGGCGGCGTTGTCGGTGCAGATCTCCAGATGTTCAAGGATACCTATGACGGTAAGATAGAATATATACAGACCACATGGGAGAACCGTTATGTTGACCTGGCTAAGGCTGTTATGGCGAACGATTCACCTGACTTCTTCTCCGCTATGGATATGGACGGTTTCCCTAAGGGCGCGATAAAGGCTATGTTTGAGCCGATAGATGACTATGTTGACCTGAACAGCGAGCTGTGGGCACCTGCAAAGGCTACCTGCGATGCGTTCGTATTCAACGGCGGTCACTATGTTGCAGGTATACAGTCATATCCTCAGTATGTATGTGTTTACAACACAAAGACCATCGAGGAGAACGGTCTGGACGATCCTGCTGAGCTTTACTGGAACGATGAGTGGACATGGTCGAAGTTCACAGAGATGTGTACTGAGTTCACCAATCAGGAAGAGGAGAAGGTAGGTCTTGACGGCTGGTGGTATGCAGCAGCACTGAACGATACCTGCGGTGTTCCTCTGATAGGTCTGAAAGACGGTAAACTTGTCAACAACATGGACGATCCTAAGGTAGCAAAGGTACAGGAACTGATGTATAACCTGGGCAAGAACGAGGTATTCTTCGACAGAGCTTCCAATAACTGGTCTATAAGAGGCGATGGTACAACAGGTCTCGGCGTTGGTACATATCAGACCCTGTTCTATCCTGTTGGTCTGTGGGGCATTGAGGGTACTCCCGAGAGTGTTGCTGCATTCGGCGATGTTGAAGCAGGCGAGATCATGTTCGTTCCTATGCCAAGAATGGACGACAGCGATACATACTGGGTAACTTCCAGAGTTGATGGTTATCTGCTCTGCAAGAACGCACCTAACCCTGAGGGCTTCGCCGCATTTATGAACTGCCGTATGCTCACACTGTCTGCGGCTGACGAGATCGGCAGAAAGCAGCACATTGAGGACTATAAGTGGAATGACGATATGATGAAGATGAGAGATGAGGTAATCAAGCTCTGTAACGATCATCCTCTTTATGACTTCCAGGAAGGCGTTTCAGAAGAGCTGAAGAGCACAATGGAGAACGTTCGTCAGGCTACCGTACTTACAGGCGGCGGCGCTACCACATGGACTCAGTGCGTTGAGGAGAACAAGGCTAAAGTTGACTACCTGATCAAGGAAGCCAACGAGAATATCCAGTCTGAGCCTACCGCTGAGTAATTAATTAGCTTTCCAGATATTACGCATTGATCGTGTGCAAGCAATTGATGCGAAAAATATCCTTCATTTTTACCCTACGAGAAGACCGAGGTTCTGCCTCGGTCTTTTCGGCTATAAGGAGGTCAATAATATGGGTGAGATAAACAAACTTCACACGGGTGAGCTGTATCTGCCAAATGACAGCGCTATACTGGAGGAACAGGTCAGGTGTCTTGACAGGCTGTATGACTATAATCACACACGCCCCACTGAGTCTGCCAAGCGCGAAGCTATGCTGAAAGAGATGTTCGCGGAGATAGGCGAGGGCTGTTATATCGAGCCGCCTTTTCACGCAAATTTCGGCGGAAAACACTGCCATTTCGGCAAGCTGGTCTATGCGAATTTCAACCTTACGCTGGTGGACGACACGCATATCTATGTGGGTGACTACACAATGTTCGGACCAAACGTGGTGGTGGCATCGGCAGGACACCCGCTCAACGCGGCGCTCAGGACTGACGGTTATCAGTACAACATGCCCGTGCGCATCGGGAAATGCTGCTGGATAGGCGCAGGAGTCATCATCGTGCCGGGCGTGACCATCGGTGATAACGTGGTCATCGGCGCGGGCAGTGTGGTCACTAAGGATATACCCTCAGATGTGCTTGCGTTTGGCGACCCATGCAAAGTCCATCGCAAAATAGGAGACCATGACCGCGAGTTTTACTTCAAAGACAGAAGGATACCCGATGAACTGCGCGAGAAATATCACCTGAGATAAATAAAGCCCGAAAGCGTGAAACATAACGCTTTCGGGCTTTTGTGTTTATAGGTAATGTATTCGGCTCTCGTCGAACCTGTCCTGCTGAGTACGGCTTTCTGCTGGGTATCCCACAGGTATCACCGCGAATGCCCGCAGTCCTTCGGGATCTCCAAGAACTTTCTCGGCGGCAGTCATTCTGTCCTCCAGCGGTGCGGCGCACAGCCACACTCCGCCAAGTCCCTGCGCGGTTATCTCCAGCAGAATGTTCTCGGCAGCGCATGATAAGTCTATCTCTGCAAGTTCGCCCCAGCGCAGTCCCTCAGTCCTGTAACAGGGGACTATCACAGCAGGCGCACCCGCCGCACAGCCTGCATACGGGCTTATCTTTGAAAGCGCTTCTATCTTAGCCTTGTCGGTAACAACGAAAAATTCCCACGGCTGCTGATTGCCAGCTGAGGGCGCTGCCATCGCCGCTTTGAGTATCTTTGTGAGCTTTTCCTGCTCAACAGGTCTGTCCTCAAATTTTCTTATGCTGACCCTTGTGAATATCTCGTTCATGCTATATCTCAAGTCTTAGCGCTTTTACATTCATCTCGACAAACTGCGGCTTTACCGTCTTTTTCATAACTTCCTCCACCGCATCTATGCCAAAAGGCAGAACGCCCGTCTTTACAGCCTGACCCAGCATCACCATGTTTAGTGCGCGGGGAGAACCGACTTCCCTGCATGCCGCTTCGCCGTCGATAGTTTTCAGGTCGTCCACTTTTTTCGCCAGATATTCGAGCATCTCGCTGCCGTTGTAGCTGCTGCCTTTCAGCGCCGCAGTTACAGGCATTATCGGGTGAGTGTTGACTATGACCTTGCCGCCGTCTTTCAGATAAGGCAGCATGCGCACTGCTTCGGCAGGCTCGAAAGCTATCAGCAGGTCAGCAGTCTTTTCGGGGAACATCGGGCAGTAAAGCCCGTCGCCCAGTCTCAGGAAGCTGAAAACACTGCCGCCTTTCTGTGCCATACCGATAGTTTCCGCGCTCATCACAGGAATATCCTGCGCCATAGCCGATGCCGCTATCAGCTTTGAGGTCAGCACTATGCCCTGTCCGCCAACGCCGCAAATAAGTATGTTATTCTGCATTTTCGCCGCCTCCTATCGCATTTACGGGACATACCTGCGAACACAGCCCGCAGCCCGTACACAGGCTTGCTTCGATAGCCGCCTTGCCGTCCTTTATCACCAGACCGGGACAGCCCAGAGAATTTATGCACTTCTTGCAGTTGATGCACTTGCCGCTGTCGATGACTGCGGGTGCTTTGCCCTTTATCAGCACCGCACACGGCGACTTGAATATGATAGCCTTAACGCCCTTTTCTGCCGATACACGCTTTACGCAGTCAACAGCCGCATCAAGTTTCAGGGGATCGACCGTTTCAACGGTCTTAACGCCGATGCCCCTCAGCACAGCTTCTATGCTTACCTTGTCTACCACCTGACCCATCATCGTCCTGCCTGTACCCGGGTGCGGCTGATGACCTGTCATAGCAGTGGTCGAGTTGTCCAGCACCACAAGGGTCATGTCAGCCTGATTGTACACCGCGTTGATAACGCCTGTTATCGCCGATGCAAAGAAAGTCGAGTCGCCCACAAAAGCGAAACAGTTGGTATCGGGTTCTATCCTGCCGATGCCCTGTGTGATGTTCACGCCTGCGCCCATGCAAAGGCAGGTGTCCACCATGTCGAGGGGCATTGCGTTGCCCAGTGTGTAACAGCCGATGTCGCCGCAGAATACGCTCTTTTTGCCTTTCATCGCCTGCTTTACCGCGAAGAACGATGCCCTGTGCGGACAGCCCGCGCACAGCACAGGCGGTCTTACAGGCAGTGGGGGAACGTCCTCTGCTTTTTCCTCAGCAGTCAGTTCAACGCCCATGAACTGCGAAACAGCCCTCTTCACCGAAGCACAGGTATTCTCGCCCGCAGGCGGTATGTGACCTGTCAGCTTGCCGATTATCTTTGTTTTAAGCCCGTATTTTCCGCATACGAAGATCAGCCCGCGCTCAATTACAGGGTCGAGTTCCTCTATGCACAGCACTTCCTCAAGACCGCCGTTTGCAGTCAGGAATTCAACTGCCGCTTCCTCAGGAAACGGGAAAGGCGTGCCTACCTTGAATATCTCAGGCGAAACGCCCAGCGCTTTTACAGCTTCCATCGTGTAGGTGTAGCTTATGCCGTGTGTCGCGATGCCGCGTCTGCCGCCGTTTGCGGTAACAGGGTTCAGCCCGCTTTCGCTGAATACTTTGGAAAGACAGACATTTCTCTTCTCTATCGCGCCGTGTGCCGCAAATGAAAGTCTCGGGAAGATGACCCACTTTGAGGGGTCACGCACAAATCCCTCAGGTGCATTCTTTTTGCATTCGTCCTCGTCCTTTACCTCTATGGAAGCATAGCCGTGACAGACACGGGTAGTCGGTCTGAACAATACAGGTGTGTGGTATTCCTCCGAATACTCGAACGCCTTCTGTATCATGTCATAGGCTTCCTGCACCGACGACGGGTCAAAGCAGGGGAGTTTTGAGAACTCCGCGAACTTTCTGGTGTCCTGTTCTGTCTGCGACGATATAGGACCGGGATCGTCAGCCACCATAATGACCATGCCGCCCTTGACACCGATATAAGCAAGGCTCATCAGCGGGTCGGAAGCCACATTAAGCCCCACCTGCTTCATAGTCACCATAGTGCGCGCGCCGCTGTAAGCCGCGCCTGCGCCCAGTTCAAGCGCCGCCTTTTCGTTTACCGACCACTCAACATACAAACTGCCGTCATTACACTTAGCAGTCGTTTCCAGCACCTCCGTAGAGGGTGTACCGGGATACCCCGAGATAACATTCAGCCCCGCCGCTATCGCACCTCTTGCGATTGCCGCGTTGCCCATCAAAAATTCCTTGTGCATTTTAACACGCTCCTATCTTAAATGGGGGCTGACCACGTTCGACACAGTCAACGTTGCCCCAAGCCCCCACGCTCAACCTCGGCTGGAGGGTTATCGCTTCGTTCCCAAAATGCCCCTACGGGTCATTTTGCTCTCTCCCGCGATAACGCGCCGAGGGTCGCTCTTTGGCATGACCGAAGGCTTTTCCGCGCCCTTTATTTATAATGGGGGCTGACCACGTTCGACACAGTCAACGTTGCCCCAATCCCCCGCGCTCAACCTCGGCTGGAGGGTTATCGCTTCGTTTCCAAAATGCCCCTACGGGTCATTTTGGAAACGAAGCGATAACGCGCCGAGGGTCGCTCTTTGGCATGACCGAAGGCTTTGCCGCCTTTATTTATAATGGGGGCTGACCACGTTCGACACAGTCAACGTTGCCCCAAAACCCCAAACATCAGCTTTGCTGATGTTGCGCTCAACCTCGGCGAGAGGGTTATCGCTTCACTCTCAAAACGCCCCTACTGGTCGTTTTGTTCGTTCCCGCGATAACGCGCCGAGGGTCGCTCTTTGGCATGACCGAAGGCTTTGCCACGCCCTCATTATTCTGTTTAAAACTATTCAAAATCACCTTGACCCACTGCACAAAACTGTGTTGTGGGAAATCCGTGTAGGGTGGAGGCTTGCCCCCACCACAATTCACAAATCACACACGCACCAACGAAATTCCCACGTTAAACCGCGATTTTTTCGTTAATGTCAATAATTATGAATTATGAATTATGAATTATGAATTATTAAATTCTCTTGAACACTGTTGCCGACAGCGGTGCGCACCTTACGTATCCCGACTGTTCCTCTTCGTTGATGAAGCCGAATTCGTCCAGTCGGCGGTAGAATATGCCCCACGGCAGATTGAAATACCTCTCTTCGAGGTAAGGGTTCAGCGCTATGACGAAGCATTCCTTGTCGTCCTCCAGCTTCCATACCACAAGATTGTAGTCGCCCGTATCGAGAAATTGCAGGTGCCTCTCAACAGCGCCCTTGTCAGCCAGTCTGAACAGCCTGCTCGATTTCCTGACCTTGATGAGCGCTTTGTAATAGTTGAACACACAGCGGTATTTGTTCTTTTTGTCCCATTTTATGGCGTTTGTAAAGTCAGGCGCGTTGTAGCTGTTGTGGCTGTATATGTTCGCCTCGTTGGGTCTTTCTCCCTCGTTCAGCTTTTGCGGCTTGCTCCTCAGAAAATCCTGTCCCAGCTGTAAGAACGGCATGCCCTGTGACAGTATTATTATCGCCGCCGCCAGCCTGTCCATTTTTATCAGGTCAGCGGGACTGTAATGGTTGCTGCCCGAAATTTTCAGCTTGTCCCAAAGCGTGTGGTTGTCATGCGCCTCTGCATAGTTGACAGCCTGCGTCGGCTCGAACGCCCAGCATGCTTCGGAAGCATCGTGTATCTGGTAGTGCGGCACCGAACCCGCTATGCCTCTTCTCAGTATCGAAGCTGTGTTCCTGTTGCCGCTGATAAATCCCAGGTCATACGGATTGAAAGTTCCGCCCTTTACCGAGTCGCGTATGTTGTCGTTGAAAAGCCCCACTCTGCCGAAATCATAGCTGTTCCACTTGTACGCCAGCTTGTCTGCGGGCATGGGCGACTCACCGCCCGTCCAGCCCTCGCCGTACATCAACAGCTGAGGGTCTATCTTGTCAAGCTCGTCCCTGATGATGTTGACAGTCTCTATGTCGTGCAGTGCCATCAGGTCAAACCTGAAACCGTCCACCTTGTATTCGGTTGCCCAGAATTTCAGCGAATCTATCATATATTTGCGGAACATCAGGTGGTCTGAAGCTGTCTCGTTCCCGCACCCAGAACCGTTCGAGAAACTGCCGTCCCTGCGTGTTCTGTGATAGTATTTTGGGAACGCTTTCTCAAAAGAGCTGTCAGCAGTGTAGTATGTATGGTTGTACACCACGTCCATTATAACGCCGATGCCGTTTTTGTGGAGCGTCATCACCAGTTCCTTGAACTCGCGTATGCGGCATTTGGGGTCAGCGGGGTCGGTGGAATATGAACCTTCCAGACAGTTGTAGTTTTTGGGGTCGTAGCCCCAGTTGTACTGCTTTTTCTCGGGGTGTGCTTCATCAACGGTAGCATAGTCAGCCACAGGCAGAAGATGCACATGCGTGATACCCAGCTCTTTCAGATGGTCAAGACAAGTTTCCGACTTGCCGCAGCGTGTCCTGCTGTGTGTAAATCCCAGAAATTTCCCGCGATGTTCAGGACAGACCCCCGAACTTTCGTCTATCGAGAAATCCCTCACATGACACTCGTAAACTATCGCCTGACAAGCATTTTCGCATTTCGGCTTTTCGACTTTTTCCCAGCCGTCGGGATCGGTGGCAGAAAAGTCTACCACAGCGCCCCTGTTGCCGTTTACGCCGCACGCTTTTGCATATATGTCGATAGTTTCGAGTCTGTTGTGTGCGTTCTCAAACTCATACGAAAAAGTGTAGAAAAGCCCGTCACAGCTTCTGAAAAGCTCCACATACCAAACGCCTTTGTCGAGTTTTTCCATCGGCACTGTTTCGATCAGGTTATCGCCCTCACCATCAAGGTAAAGGTTGAGATAGACCCCTGTTGCCAGCGGCGACCATGTTTTGAACACAGTTCTGTCCTTGTCCTCACCGATGATATTAGCGCCTAAGTCGTCGCCGTCATAGTAATATTTTTTGTCGATCTCTGCTGCATCGTATCTCAGCAATTGGTTCACCAACTTTATAAAAATTTATTATATGGTTATATACTTAACACACCATTTAAAAACTGCTTAAATACGTGGTCTGGGGCGAAGCCCCGGTGGGTCGGTAACGAGGGCGAAGCCCTCCCCGTTCTCACTACCGAGTTCGCTGTGTGCGAATGCACACAGCCGAACGAGGGTTTATAGCAGAAATGCGGTGAACAAAAGGATAATTGAGCGCCCCATATCTTAAAGATATACGCCAAGAACCTTAAGTTCTGTATATCCGCTGTTTTTGTGGTGTGTCAGCGGGATAACCAAAAAAATTAATTATGATAATCCCTGCGGAACATCACTCAAAAGCATTATCTTACGCAAAAACTGCTGTGCAGAAGTGAGCCGTTAACGCACAGACTGTTTCAAGTCACGATATAACACCGTTAGTTACGGTGTGCCAGAGTGATGACCTAAAAAATATTCTGACTATCCCTTTAGCACGCCAACTAAAAATGCGGTAAACAAAAGGATAATTGAGCACCCCATATCTTTCCCCCTCCTGCGGCGGGGGAAAGATATACGCCAACCACCTTAAATTCTGTAAAACCGCTGTTTTTGTGGTGTGTCAGCGGGATAACCACAAAAAATATTGTGTCTTATTTCCGTGATGCGCCCGACTGTCTTGCCACAGCCAGCTGTTCGCCCTGACGCACCTTTGTTTCGCAGTTTTCTTTTGTGTTCTGTATGAGGTCAGCATCAACGATGGCTTTGTCCTTTTCAAGCAAAAGCACGATGGTCGAGCCGCCAAACTCGAACATGCCTTTTTCTTCGCCCTGACGTACCCTGTGATTGCCCCACGGGTGGTGATTGGTTATCCTGCCCACCATCAGCGCCCCGACTTCCATCTGTATAACATCGCCGAAAAACTCAGTCCTCAGCATGCAGTAAGTGCGGGAATTTTCCTTGTACACCTCCACATGACGGTTCGCCACAGGATTAACGGTGTTCAGGAAGCCCTTTATCTCGCGGTCATGGCTCTTCAGACCGCTTATGGGGTAGATATAGCGGTGGTAGTCATCAACACTGAGTCTGATGACCAGCGCATAGCCGCCCGCATATTTTTCAGCCAGCTTTTTGTCCCTCAGCAGACTGTCGATGCTGTACACAGAGTTCTTGATAACGAAAGTCCTCGATGGCGTTATCTCATAAGCGCTCACCTTGCCGTCAGACGGTGAGACTATCTTGTGTTCGTCCTTCTCAAAGTACCTTCTGCCCGGCTTTATGCGCCGTGTGAAAAACTCATTGAAGGAGGAGTACTGCTTGTCCTCATAGTCAAACATGTCGATGCCGTTGCTTTCGGCGAACTGCTCGACAAATCCGCCGCTCAGCCTGCTGTTCAGCACACCTCTGCTCAGCTTTGAAAAAACAGGAAGCGAAGCTATCTCCAGCACACTCCTGCCGATGAAGCTGTCATAAGCATCATTCAGCAGCCTGTCCTGTTTTGTGGTCACTTTATATGTGTGACCCTGTCTGTCTCTGTATTTCATGTTTATCACTCCGTTCGCATTGATATTTACAGCAATTGTCAGATAACAGTTTCAGAGCCGTATACTCAGCACACTGCGTTTAAGCAAACGTCCAAACCGCTCACAGTACGCTGCTGCTCCGCTCCTGTCAGTAATTATGAATATAGTTATCCCTTTAGCACACCAACACAAAGCGCTATATAACAAGGAAAAATCGTGTTGATGTTATCCTTTTCCCCGCCTGCGGCGGGGAAAAGGATAACCGACAGCTAACCGATAATAATACGCAATTCTCCCGTCCATGTCAATAATTATGCATTATGAATTATGAATTAAATTATGTTCACTCAGACCCGCGAAAAAAAGCAATTCTCCCGTCCATGTCAACAATTATGCATTATGAATTATGAATTATGAATTAAATTATGTGGTTCATTTTGAGGTAGCTGAAAAAGATTATCAGTCCCAGCGTGAACATTATCAGCAGACCCTTGTTGCTGGGCTTGTTGACCTTTATCTTAGCCACGAAAAGTATGGAGATGAGCATGAGAAAGCCCTGAAAAACATAAGGGAAAATGTGCGCGGGTATGTTGTGTCTGCCGATGTACAAAAGAGGCAGTACTATGCAGACGCTTGTTACAGGCAGACCCTCGTATTCCTTGCGGTTCTCGGTGGTCTCGCGCTGGCGTTCCTCTTCCATCACGTTGAAATATCCCAGCCTTATCACAGCCGCCAGCACTATCATCATCGCGGGTATCAGTCTCATCGGGTAGGCTGTTTGGTAGTGATACCCCAGAACTGCGGGGAAAACGCCGAAACATACCAGATCGCATAGCGAGTCTATCTGTATGCCGAAAACTTTTTCGTGGTCGGTGCGGTTCTTCATGCTTCTTGCGATCTTGCCGTCAAACAGGTCGCAGATGCCCGATGCCACAAGACAGAAAAATGCGATGGCATCATGTCCCTCAAATACCTGTGTTATGCCAAATACCGACGAAAGCAGTCCAATGTATGTCAGTATTACCGAATAATTGTAAAATCCTATCATAACTTATCACTTGATCCTATCTTAAATAAATAATCTTACTCTTTCTCTCGATTTGATCTGCAAAAACGGCTGTTTTCGGCAGGGAATTCTCTGCCGCCGCGAATTTGCACCGTGTCTTTTCATCAGCGGTGTTCTTTAGGGATATTCAGCTGTTTGTCCGAGCGCATCACCTTTATGTGCGCTATCAGCGTCACCAGACCGCCGGCTATCAGTACAGCGTAAAATGTCAGCCCTCTGCTGAGAAGCAGTGCAGGCTTGACCAGCGCCGCGCCGAATATGCCTTCAAATACCAGCATGAAGCTGGCTTCCGTAGCACCTGCCGCACCGGGCAGCGGCAGCATCTCCACCGCTATCGCTATCATTACCTGCATGGTCACTATGTCGATGAAGCTCACACCCGAAAGTCCGTAAGACTTGTACACCACCCATGTCACCGCAAACAGGCAGAGCCTCTGCAAAAATGTCATGGCAAAAACTTTTGCCACCACCACAGCATTCTCCCTCACATAAGAAGAACCTATAACATATGTATCACATATGCGGTTTATCTTGTCGATCCACTTTCCGTGACTTTTTTCCTTGACTATCTTCCAGTCAGTCAGCTTATTGAGTATCGTTATGCCCGCACGCCTTGCCCAGTCGGGCTTGGTTATTATGAATGCCAGTCCCGCGATAAAAGCGCAGTTCAGCACGAAGCCTATTATCAGCAGCCACGCCAGTCTGTCACCATAAGTGCAGACAGCGCCGAAGTTGAATATCAGCAGCAGCACCCCAAGTATCACCAGCACTGATTTGTATGCTATCGTCACCAGAAGCATGACCAGCGTGGAAAATCCTATCTTTACACCGTCCTTTTTCATGTAGTACATCTGCGCGGGCTGTCCGCCTGACGATGATGGTGTTATATAGCTGAAGAAGAACCCTATGAACGAGTATTTCAGACAGCTCACGAACGGTATCTTCTGCTTGCATACCCTCAGCGTGTAATGTATGATGCAGCTCTCGCCTGCCACAAAGCAGAATGTCAGCACCAGCCCGAAGCCTATCCAGCGCATGTCAGCATTCCTGATGTCTTTGACTATCTCGGAAAGTTCCTGCCCTGAAAACAGCAGCCTGAAAGTCAGCCACATTATGATGCCTATAAAGCCCACATCAATTACATATTTGAAGTACTTCTTTATTATCCGTTTTATTGTATCTCACCTGCTCAGTAAATTTGTAAGGATCGTCTTGCAGAAACATTTCACTGCAAAACTAAATATGACTATCCCTTTGGCACACCACTGCAAAATACCTTCCACCTTAAAATTCAGACAAAATCCAGTCACAAAACCCATAAATCCTAGCTTTTGCGACTGGATTTTGTGAATTTAAACAGTTGGATTGCTATAAGTTTCCGATATAACATCGTTTATTTTGGCGTGTCAGCAGGATAACCACAAAACTAAATTATCTCTCTCTTTATATAGTCACCGCAAAGCTCATTTAACGCCCAGCAGTGAATCGTGGTTTATCGCCGAAAGATAGATAATATCTATTATCAGCTGTATTATCGCATATCTCAGCACCACCTGCGTGTCGGACCAGCCTTTGTTTTTGCGGCAGTGGTCATGCAGGGGAGTGCGTATGTTCTTCATAAAATTCTTCATTTTCAAGAAGCGGATAAAGCTGATCTTCAGCAGGCTCAGTCCGCCGTCGAGTATAATAACTATGCACGAAGGTATAAATCCGAACGGATTGCGGTTGACAAGGAAAAGCACAGCCAGCATAACGCCCAGCGCACGCGAGCCTGCATCTCCCATCAGCATAGTTGACGGCGAGCAGTTGAACCAGAGGTAAGCCGCCAGCGTAGCCAGCATAACGACAGGCATGAGGTTCTCAAAGCTCCTGCAAACTGTCTGTGAAAGCACGCCGCTTGTGATGACAGCGCCCAGCAGTACGGTCATCACCAGTACTGCGCACAGCCCGTCCACACCGTCGGTGCAGTTGGTGACATTTATAGCCGCCCACACCAGCGCCGCCGCCAGTGCTATGTATATAACAGCGGGTATATGGAAACTCAGATGCAGCAGAGGCATCTCCACGGGAACACTGCTGTGTTCAGCGGGGACGGTCGTTGAGAACCACCACTGGTCAACAGCCACACCCAGCGAGATAGCCAGATCAAGCAGACCTTTTTTCAGCCTGCCCCACGGGACTTTTGAAGCATCATCGAGATAACCTGTTATCATGGCGGCATAGATAAGTGCCAGATAGACTGCATACTCGATGGTCAGCGGTATGAACAGCGCGGCAGTCAGCGTAAAAGTGCTTATAAAGATTATGCCGCAGCCTCTTGCCTTGCCCTGTGAGAGCGCACCGTTCACCGCGAATTCGCGTCCCTGGTCTTTGGGCAGGACGTTCCTGAAAAATTTCAGCGCCAGAAAGCCCGACCAGAAAGCAAAAGCGATCATCAGCACCAGGTACAGCGAATACCTTGAAAGATCACCGTCATCAAAAAAATCAAAAGTGTTGCCGAAAAGCAGTTTGAAAATCATTTTCATCTTCCTTTTAAATAGAAATACTCATACATCATATATTATACTACATCTCTTGAAAAAATGCAAATATTATAGCGTGGCATTTTGCACAAATTTTAGTGCTTTCCGCTTGACAGCACCCGCCGACACATTATTTTCTGTGTATATACAGACGGCGGCGGTGCGCGTAAGCACATTCGTCAGGACAGCGCGGCTGAGAACGGGAAATTTATGGTTTTTGCTTTGCTTTTCGGCATTCGGCGGGGAAGTGATGGGCGGCAGTGCTCTTTGCTGATGCGGAAAGAGGGGAGAATGACCATATTTATTAAAATACAGCAGATGACAGATGAACACGCAGACGTGCAGAGAATATCAAGCATGCGCTAAATATATCGAAACGGTCAGGATCTCGCAGAATAGGGCTTTGTACACATTATTTTTGTTAAATGATATATCGGGTTTATCCATTCACGACAAAAAATATACCATTCACGCAAAAAGTACACAAATCTTCATAATGTTGTATTATAATATGAATGGTGGAGGGGCTTGATAAATAGATGCCCCATATAGCAATCCAACTATTTAAATTCACAAAATCCAGTCGCAAAAGCTCGGATCTATGGATTTTGTGACTGGATTTTGTCTGAATTTTAAGGTGGATTGCTATAAGCACGGACAGAAGAAATGATAAACAGCAAAAGGAGAATAATATTATGATCTGCAAAAAACGGCTTTGGACAGCTGTACTGAAGGGCATAGCACCCGCAGCTGTCATAGCGGCGGGCTTCTTCGTACTTAACGGCAGATCACCCGAAAAGGGCGATGTGAGCGGTATGGCTGCACTTGCGGCAGTTTGCGTGGCAGGCAGTTATGGCGGGCTTATGTCCGATAGAACAGCCGCTGAACTTTCAGCTGATGATAAAGAATTTTATGACTATCCCTAGCACACCACTGCAAAATACCTTTATCAATGAGGATAAACTGAGTTGATGTTATCTTTCCCCCGCCGCAGGCGGGGGAAAGATATGGGGCGCTCAATTATCCTTTTGTTCACCGCATTTTTAGTTGGTGTGCTAAAGGGATAATCACATAAAGAATTTTACAAACAGCGCAAAGACTGTCTTACAGGAGAATAATTGATGGAAAATGAAAAGGTGCTGGAAGTCAAAGGACTTTCCAAGCAGTATAAAAAGGGCGTGTACGCTTCCGAAAAGGTCACGTTCGATGTGCATAAGGGCGAGATATTCGCGCTTATAGGTCCGAACGGTGCGGGCAAGACCACTACTATACGCATGATCTCAACGCTTTTGCAGGCGACTGAGGGCGATGCGCTGGTCAGCGGTCACAGCATACTCACCGAACCCGAAAAAGTCAGAAAGTGTATCACCTACCTGCCCGATGAAGCAGGCGCTTACAAAAACATGAAAGGTATCGACTACCTTAAATTCATGGCTGAACTCTATGCTGACAACAATTCACAGGCTGAGGAATATGTCAAGAGGGGCAGGGAGATATGTGAGCTTGGTGACAGGCTCAACGACAAGATAGCAAGCTATTCCAGAGGCATGCAGAGAAAACTTCTGCTGGCAAGGGCGATAATGTCAAAGCCCGACCTTGCCATACTCGATGAACCTACCAGCGGTCTTGATATTATCAACGCGCTGGAGATAAGGCGTATGATAAAACTGCTGGCATCTGACGGCATGAGTTTTCTGCTGTCGTCCCACAATATGCTGGAGATAGAATATGTTTCGGACAGGGTGGGCATAATCGCAAAAGGGCATCTGCTGGAAACGGGTACGCCTGCGGAACTGATAGACAAGTACAAGGCAGACAACCTGGAGGACGTGTTCGAGCTTGTTGTTATGAAGAAAGATATTACAGGGTGGTGAGCGGCATGAAATTTCGTACTTTGTTTATGAAAGAGCTGCGTGAGATGCTCAGCACTCAGACGATACTTATGATGGTAGTGTCGGTGGTGATACTTACCTTTGCGGGCAAGGCGATGACCAATGCGGTCGAGGACAGTGCGGAGACCATGATGGATATAAACATCTGTGACCTCGATGACACGGAATTCACCCGCAATATGATAAAGTTTATGACTGCCAATATCACAAGTCTCGGCGGTGAGGTCAACACGGTGGAGATAACTTCGGACGACTACGCGGCAGAGCTGAAAAAGGCTGATGTCAGGAATGTGGTGATAATCCCCGCAGGATTTACAGAGAGCGTTGAAAATAACGAGGCGGCAACGGTGAGATATGTCCAGCGCCTTAATTCGCTGGCAACTTTGTCGAATATGAACACAGGCTCGCAGGTGGCTGTCGAATACCTGACGGCGGCGGTGAAGCAGGTGGTGTACAATACAAAAGTCGCAGGAGGCAAGCTGACAAACGGTGAGGTGTCTTTCCTGAATGAACCTATCCATCTGGAGGAATCCACCGTAGTTGCGGATAAGAGCGAAGATATTTCCGCAAGCGTGGTCATGTCGCTGTGTTCGGCACAGGGCATGATAGTCCCGATAATGATGTTCGTGCTGGTGATGATGTCGTCGAACATGATACTCAACGCAGTAAGTACCGAGAAGATCGACAAAACGCTGGAAACTTTGCTTTCTGCACCAATATCAAGGCTTTCCGTCATAGCGGCTAAGATGCTTTCGGCGGCGGTGGTCGCGGCGATGCAGGCGGCTGTCTACATGATAGGCGCGAAGAGTATGATGAACGGAGTTCTCGATAACGTCAGCGGCAATACGGGTTACAGCGAAGCGCTGAGAGATCTTGGTCTTACGATGAACGCTTCACAGTATGTGCTGGTGGGTTTGCAGATGTTCCTGTCGATACTCATAGCGCTGTCGGTATCGCTGATACTCGGTGTTCTCGCAAGGGACGCTAAGAGCGCACAGACGCTCACACTGCCGATAATGATGTGTACCATGATACCCTACATGCTTTCGATGTTCGTAGATATAAAGACCATGTCGCCTGCGGTGAAGTATATCGTCTATGCGATACCTTTCACACATTCGTTCATGGCATCGGAAAATGCGATGTTCGGCAACACGGACGTTTATGTGGGCGGACTTATCTATCAGGTGATATTCCTGGCAGTGTGCATGTTCATGGCGCTGAGGATATTTATGAGTGACAGGATATTCACAATGACGCTGGGCGGCAAAAGATCGAAGAAGGCAGAACAGTGATCTGCCAAAAAGAAAAATGTATGCTGATATGTGATGCGCAGGAAAGATAACTCCCAATTTTGATATGTATTGCTGATGATACAAAATGGCTGTTCTTTCATATTGGGATAAAGATAAAAATGTATTCGCTGTCAGCTTGCAGTTCAAAACGTGGAAGAGGAAACGAAAAAACAATGTGACAAAAAGCTGTGACAACGGCTTTAAACTTTCAACAAAAGGCTGAGAGAGGCGTGACCGTCAGCGGTGCGCAGGGGGATATTCCCCATTAGGAATGGTGATGACAGAATGAGCGAGTATAAGATCATAAAAACAGCGCGCGATAAAGGTTTCAAATCGGCGGCGCAGAAGATGAGAGATATGTCAGCAAGAGGGTGGACGGCTGTAAATGTGCGTCCGCATGAAGATACGGTGCTGATAACATTCAAGAAAGATATATAATAGAAAGAACGGGACAGCAAATGAAAACAAGAAGTATCATCAGAATGGTCACGGCGGCACTTGCGGCAGGCGTGGCAGTGCTTGGTATGCTGTCAACGGTGTGCGCGACAGGCGTTTCGGAAGAACAAATACCCGAAGAAAAACCTGTCTGTGCCGTGTGCAGAGGGCTTCTGCCGAACCGTTTGACTGTAAAAAGATAATCCCAATTTGGTTGTGTATTGTTCCCCCCCGCCGAAGGCGGGGGGGAACAATACGAAAGAACAGCCATTTTGTATCATCAGCAATACACATCAAAATTGGGAGAAAAGATAAGCTGTGATGTGATAAATATGTCACTGTGATGTATTTATCACATTTTTGTGCCTTTGATTTGTGCAGGTCTACAAAAGTGATAAAAATGTCACTTTTTGTGTTGACTTCCGTTTGCTGAGGTGATATAATTATCACATCAGGTGAGAAATATATCACCTGATGCGGAAAAGCAACAAGACTATATAAAGAACAAACGGAGGCAGAAAAAATGAAACAGGACAAGACGATCAAGGAACTTTATGAGGAGCGTAAAAAGCCCGATATGACCCGCGCCGAGCGTCAGGAACTTATGGAGACCATATACATAGAGCGTTACAGGCAGGATCCCCGCAAACCCATCACCCAGAAAGGGCAGGCTTTGCTGAATCTGGTATTCGGTGCTGTTATGACGTTGGAAAGCGTACTGGAGCTTACTTGTGCGCGTCTGCTGGGCAGTAATGGTCTGGGTATACTGTCAATGGTATCGTTGGCGGTCATACTGCTTATGATCTTTTTTGAACATAAGCGTAAAAAAGAACCTGCTGACGAGATGACAAAGTCATTCATGCTGAAAGCGGCATCTTTAGCCGCAGTTTGTGAACTGACAGTCATGTTTGTTATGATGCTGGCAGTAATTATCGTGAACAACGCACGAGGTATCAATAACATAGTCGTGAACTGCGATCGGCTGTTCAATTCAGCATGCCTTCTGCTGGGCGTTTATATGACAGTCAGATACGGCGCATATCTCCGGCTTGACAGGACTCCCGCCTGTGAGGAGGAATGAGCGATGAACAATAAAGCAGTTTCTCCCGAAGCGTTAAGACCAAGCTATAAAAATGACAGACGCAGACCCATATGCTTGCGGCGGCATGAGAAGTACACGGCTGTCACAGAGGGCTTTGCAGCTCTCATCTGTATCTATACGGTATTGGGTGACCTGTTCCATGTAAAGGACAAAGATGACCCTATTGAGATAGCAGTTTTTTTGATACTTATGTTTGGCATGTTCGTAAGCGGATTTATCTGGACGATGAACCTTGCAGCGTACAAAGCCGAACCCCATGACGAGATGTCTGCGCAGATAAAGGGCAGGGCGAACGGTACGGCGTTTTTTCTGTGGTATGCGCTGGTGATGGTATCGGTGTTTGTTTTGGAAATGATAAAAAAAGGCTCGGTCTCACAGATATTGACTCTCGGCAATTTTTATATGCTGTCCGTCGGCGGTCTGCTGATATATGATGCCATAAGGCGCTTTGTCTTTCTGGTCATGGACAGACCCGATAAGCCCGATGACAGTGAGGAATGACCATGCCTGAGTTAAAAACAAGATTAAAGGAATACCGCGCCGCCAAAAACATGAAACAGGGCGACCTCGCAGAACTGGTGGGTGTCAGGCGCGAAACTATCATACGACTGGAAAAAGGACAGTATAACCCGTCACTCAAACTGGCTATGGATATAGCAAAAGTGTTCGGGGCATCTGTTGAAGATATATTCTCTTTTGAAGAAGATCAATAAGAAAGGAAGAACATGGTATGGAAAACGAGAATTTACAGGAGCAAATGGGACAGGAGCAAATTGGACAGGAGGGGCAGTTCACACCGCCGCCACCGCCGCCGGCACCGAGAGCATCGGGGGTGAAAACGGCTGTTGCCGTTTTCGGCACGATAGGCGGCTATATGGCGCTTAACGGGCTGATCAGGTTATTGTTCGGTCATGTCATAAAGCTCAAGACTGACAACGATTATCAGTTACAGTTTTTAGGTGCGATACCTGTATTCGTGTTTCTGGCGGTCATGCTTTATATGGTGCTGGGCAAGAAAAAAACTGTAAGAATGAAAGGCAACGGATTTTTCAAAGGTCTGCTTGTCGGCGCATATCTGATAGTTATAGGTATAATAAACTTCCTGTCGGGAATGTTCATCACCGTCAATGAACAGGGTCTGCCTGTATACGGTATGCAGGAAGGCGCGCACTTCGGCAGTTTGCAGGTGTGGTGCATAGCGGCGCTGATACTCAGCGCGGGCATCTGTGAAGAGCTGATGTTCAGGGGCATAATACTGAATGCTCTGCGCGACTTCTTCGGCAGAGACACCTATAAGGGCACGGTGCTGGCGATATTCATTTCAGGCGTGATGTTCGGCTGCATTCATTTCGTCAACCTCTGGGCTGGCGTGACTTTGCAGAATGTGCTTGTACAGGTCGTATCCGTTACAGGCATGGGATTTTACTTCGGAGCGGTATATTGCAGGTCAGGCAACATAAAAGTAACTATGTTCATACATGCACTGGTCGATATTTGCATACTTATCCCCCAGACCATGAAAAGCCAGTCGGGAGACCTCGGACAGTCGCTCAATAACTCCATAAACCCCGCGGCATATTTCAGCATCATCACCTATACGGTCATCACACTGATCCTGCTGAGAAAAAGCGTGAGAGGTCAGCTTTTCACATACACCGTTGAATGATCTCACGGGCTGATACAGATAACAGGGCGCTCGCAGTTTTTCTGCGGGCGCTCTTTTTTTTGCGGCGGCGGACGGGTCTTGCGATATGTTAAAGGCTGTCAGCGGCACACACGGAAAATATTCGCCTGATTACAAATACTGGAAAAACCAGTCTAAAGGTTAGTTTTAACTAACGTTAACCTCATCTCAAACTGCCTTGCTGCGGACTTTGGCACATGTGCGAAAAAGTTAGCTCAAATTAAAAATTTTTGTAAAAAGACTTGATTTGAGAAGCAAAATGTAGTATTATATTATAGAAGGCGGCAAGTTCGCCTAAAAACCGAAAGGAGTATTTATCAATGATCTATTCGCACGAAGTTGAAACAATGTGCCCTATCGCACAGGGCGTTGCTCACGGCGCTGCTCCTATCCCTGAGGAGGCTAAGTGGGTCAAGGCAAAGGAGATAAAGGATATTTCCGGCTTTACACACGGCATCGGCTGGTGTGCCCCTCAGCAGGGTACATGCAAGCTGACCCTGAATGTCAAGGAGGGCGTTATACAGGAGGCTCTGGTAGAGACCATCGGCTGCTCGGGCATGACCCATTCTGCTGCTATGGCATCTGAGATACTGCCCGGCAGAACTATCCTCGAGGCTCTGAATACCGACCTCGTTTGTGACGCTATCAACACCGCTATGAGAGAACTGTTCCTGCAGATCGTTTACGGTCGTTCGCAGTCTGCATTCTCTGAGGACGGTCTGGTAGTAGGTGCAGGTCTGGAAGATCTGGGCAAGGGTCTGCGTTCACAGGTCGGTACTATGTACGGTACACTGGCTAAGGGTCCCCGCTATCTGGAGATGACCGACGGCTATGTTACAGGTCTGGCACTGAATGAGGACAATGAGATCATCGGCTACAAGTTCGTTAACTTCGGCAAGATGATGGACTTCATCAAGGCTGGCGATGACGCTAACACAGCTTTCGAGAAGGCACAGGGTCAGTACGGCAGAGTTGCTGATGCCGTTAAGATCGTTGACCCCAGAAAGGAATAAGGAGGATCAGTAAAATGGCATTATTTGAGTCTTATGAGAGAAGAGAAAAGCAGATCCTTGCCGTTATAAAGGAATACGGCATCAATTCCATCGAGGAGTGCGCTGATGTCTGCAAGGCTAAGGGTCTGGATATATACAAGCTGGTCGAGGGCATTCAGCCTATCTGCTTCGAGAACGCTAAGTGGGCTTACACAGTAGGCTGCGCTATCGCTATCAAGAAGGGCTGCACCAGGGCTGCTGACGCTGCTGCTGCTATCGGCGAAGGTCTTCAGGCTTTCTGCATCCCGGGTTCTGTTGCAGATCAGAGAAAAGTTGGTCTGGGTCACGGCAATCTGGGCAAGATGCTGCTGGAAGAGGATACCGAGTGCTTCGCTTTCCTGGCAGGTCACGAGTCCTTCGCTGCTGCTGAGGGCGCTATCGGTATAGCTGAAAAAGCTAACAAGGTAAGAAAGAAACCTCTGAGAGTTATCCTGAACGGTCTGGGCAAGGACGCTGCACAGATCATCGCACGTATCAACGGCTTCACCTACGTTGAGACCGAGATGGATTACCACACAGGCGAGGTCAAGGAAGTATTCCGCAAGGCATACTCCGATGGCCTGAGAGCAAAGGTAAACTGCTACGGTGCAAACGATGTTACCGAAGGCGTTGCTATCATGTGGAAGGAGAACGTTGACGTTTCCATCACAGGTAACTCCACCAACCCCACTCGTTTCCAGCACCCTGTTGCAGGTACATACAAGAAGGAAAGAAACGACGCAGGCAAGAAGTACTTCTCTGTTGCTTCGGGCGGCGGCACAGGCAGAACTCTGCACCCCGATAACATGGCAGCAGGTCCTGCTTCCTACGGTATGACCGATACAATGGGCCGTATGCACTCTGATGCACAGTTCGCAGGTTCGTCCTCTGTACCCGCTCACGTTGAGATGATGGGTCTGATAGGCATGGGCAACAACCCGATGGTTGGTGCAACAGTTGCTTGTGCAGTTGCTGTTGAAGAGGCTATGAAGGGCTAAAATACGTTGTTTTCTGAATTTCAGAAATTTAACAAAATTTGCCAAACAGCTCAAAAATGCGATTTGTCACCCATTTGTCACCCTAAATTCTAAGTGGATGACAAGACGGATGACAAAATCGTGTGACAAGAATCATAAACCGCCGTTCAGGTTCGTCCTGAGCGGCGGCTTTTTTCATTCGTTGAAGTACAGTGCTTTTCCGTCAATGAGTGTGAACCCCTCAGCACCCTCAAAATCAAATCCTCCCGTGCAGACAAAACCCACACCCGACACGGTGATGCCCTTGATGCTGTCAAGCTGTTCCTTTTCCTGACGGCATTCTTGGGGGGGCATGGGGCGGTCGAAGTACTTGCATTCGTAGAAATCATACTGCTCTCCACGCCGCATCACGCAGTCAAATTCGCCGTTGGTTTTCGTAGCAGGGTCATCGTACCAGTAACTCCCGAAATCGTCAATATCAGGGTATTTGCCGAGCATAGCAGCTCTGTGGAAGTATTGCAGAGCGATGCCTTCAAGCCGTCTGCTGACAAACTGTTCCAGTACAGCATCAATATTTCGGTTGTAGAACTGCTCCTCACCGATACGGGCGATCGTTCCCGCCTTGCCGAAAATGAACGTGAAATAGAACCGCATCAGATTATCCACGATCTCATAGAACTGCTTTTTCTTGTCGTTCCGGCGGTTGATCGGCTCGGTTTTCTGAATGGTCTCCATGTCGAGAAGTATCTTCAACTGCTTATCGAGCAGACCTGTCTCGCTGTTCGCTATTTTGTCCCGTATCTCGCTGTAACGCTTCTTGCCGTTGCCGAGAATTTCCAGAATCCTTGCATCGAAAGTCTTCTGTATCTCTTTGAGCATGACATTCTCGATGTGTGAACGAACCAGACCAGTTTCGGGCAGCAGCAGACGCTCGATGTTTTCCCGAATAGTCAGACCCGTATCAAGATTTTCCAGAACATAGGGACTTCCACCGAACACGGCATAGAAAGCCACCTTGTCACGAACAGAAAGATCGGGATAGAATTTCGCTGCATCAAGGTAGTCAAAGTCACGGATATGCTGTATCAATGAGAACCTGCCGAACAGCGGATTGCCCTCTTCGAGCAGCTCCTTCATCACCGTGATGTACGAACCGCAGAGTACCAGCTTGACATTTTCGGGCAGCCTGTCGATGACCGCCTGCATATAGGAATCGACCTCGTTTTTCTTTTTGGTCTGTTTCAGATATGGATACTCGTCGATGATGAGAAGTATCTTTTTGTCCAGTGTTTTCAGGTAATCCATCATCTCGAAGAGAGAGCCGAAGCGGATATTGGGCAGTCCAAGTCCCTCCGAAACGCTTTGATATATCAGCTCCATATTGCCCTCAAAGGTGCTTGTCACGCACATATGGTTGATGACAACACCCTCAAAGCTCTTTGCAGCTTCACTCAAAAGCGTGGATTTTCCAACTCTGCGCTTGCCGTAGACCAGCACCGCCGTTTTGCGTTTCCATGAGGAAAGCTCGGCATTTAACTGCCTGAGTTCTTTTTCTCTGCCGATAAACATAGTA
>NZ_CACWPP010000055.1 GCF_902762735.1 uncultured Ruminococcus sp. | reverse complement strand
AGCCTCGCGCCAGCAGGCTTGCGGGGAGCGCGAGGGGCAGAGCCTCTCGCATCGGGGAAGCAGTCCAAACGCGACAAACAAAACAAGTTGGGCGAACAATTCTCCCGACGGAAAGAGGTCAAAGAAAAAGACCTCAGCAAACCAAAAGCGGGCAATTCGCCAAGAAAAGAGCGTACTCAATTCCCGCGAACAGCGCTCCCCGTGTGCGGGCGCGAATTGCCCGCGTCCTCTAGCCGAACAGCGATAGCGTTTTCGGCGGTCGTGGCGCAGTCCCCACGCGATAGAGTGTCAATATTCAAGGCACAAAAATACGCGGGCGGGAGGGAGGGGAACACCCCCATAAAAAGAGAACCACCAGCCCGCAAAAGCAAGTGCGCAAAGCAGATAAGATGCACACAAAGACCGTATGTGCGCCGCGCCCTGCTCAAATGCGCGGCTTACAAAAGCTGAAAAAGAAATTTTTCCACCGTTACGGCATCAGGCTCTCACAATTAACAAACAGATAACACATTCTGCACAAAAATGTGGTATAATAAAACAGCATAAAATGCGAAAGGAAGTACGAAAGATGAACGTTATGGAAGAATCATTACAGATGCATGAGCAGTGGAAAGGCAAGATAGAGGTAATATCAAGGGCTAAGATCAATAATGCCCGCGACCTCACTCTGGCATATACACCGGGCGTTGCTCAGCCCTGTCTTGAAATAGAGAAGAACCCCGACCTCAGCTATGTTTATACACGCCGCGCTAACCTTGTGGCTGTTATCACTGACGGCTCTGCTGTGCTGGGTCTCGGCAATATAGGTCCTGAGGCAGGTATGCCTGTTATGGAAGGCAAGTGCGCCCTGTTCAAAGAGTTTGCCGATGTTGACGCTTTCCCCCTCTGCGTGAGGAGCAACGATGTCGATGAGATAGTAAATACCATCGCCATGATAGCAGGCAGCTTCGGCGGCATCAATCTGGAGGATATTGCCGCACCGAGATGCTTCGAGATAGAAGCTAAGCTCAAAGAGCGCGTTGATATTCCTGTTTTCCATGATGACCAGCACGGTACTGCTATCGTTGTGGGCGCGGCTATGCTCAATGCATGCAAGCTGACAGGCAGAGATATAAGCTCGCTGAAAGTCGTTATGAGCGGCGCGGGCGCGGCAGGCTGTGCTATCGCAAAGTTCCTGATGAGTCTGGGTGTAAAGGATATAATCATGCTCAACTCAAAGGGCATAATCTGTGAGGGCGATGACATAAAGAACCCCGCTCAGGCTGAGATGGCTAAGATAACCAACCGTGAGCATCTGCGCGGCGGTCTGGCTGATGCTATGAAGGGCGCTGACGTTTTCGTAGGCGTTTCCAAGCCCGACCTCGTTACCGCCGAGATGGTAAAGAGCATGAACGACAAGCCTTTCATCTTTGCCATGTCCAACCCCGTACCCGAGATAATGCCCGATGTCGCTAAGGCAGCAGGCGCATATATCGTAGGCACAGGCAGATCGGATTTCCCGAACCAGATAAACAACGTTGTGGCATTCCCGGGCATTTTCAAGGGTGCGCTGGCAGTACGCGCAAGCGACATCAACGAGGAAATGAAGCTGGCGGCGGCTTACGCCATAGCTTCCTGCGTGCCTGAGGACAAGCTCTGCCCCGAGTTTATCCTGCCCGATGCTTTCGACAGGGCTGTACCTGCTGCAGTTGCAGAAGCTGTCGGCAAGGCGGCAAAAGAAAGCGGCGTTGCAAGGATATAAGCGATGATAACATCGTGGAATGTGAACGGTTTTTTTGGTGACAAACACTATAAGGACTACAAACCGACCGATAAAATGAGCGATGAAGATAAAAAACATTTAAAGGAAGAGGCTGATAAAAAACAGGCAAATGTATTTAATTCTATAAAAAAAACTATACAGAATTTTATAGAAAACGACAGCCTGTTGATACTTCACGAACTTCCGCATAAAGGCTATGATATATACGATTCTTTTCGCGATTTTTTTAAAGATGAATTTATAGACAATCTGTATCCTTCTCAAGCCTTCATCGAAACAGTCGCTATATGCCAAAAAAATACCTATGTGCGCTGCTTTGATGATTTGATCGAAATGGAGTTCGACTCGTACAAAAACCGTGTAATTTGCCTGTGCAAAAAATCAGAAAAATCAAACCCGACAGAAGTGATAATTGGCGTACATTCACCAACGCAAAAATCAATCACTTTCTGGAACAGTCTTATACTGACACATCAGCATATAGTCAATAAATATCCCGAATGCAGGATCATCTACATAGGTGATATGAATGTCAATCTGGATAAGCCCGATGAAGTCAATACGAAAAAGATGGCAGAAGAATTTATGTCAGAAGGTCTTGCAGATCTCTGGCTGAAAAGCGGCAAAAGTCAAAAAGAAGCTACTTTTAACGCAAACACCTGTATCGACTACGCTCTGATAACCGAAAAAGATGCTGATAAGTATGAGATAACGGCTGACCACGATATACGCACAAAAGATAAGCTCTCCGACCATTCCGCGATAATACTTAAAGAACGTACACCCGAAATGAAAAAGACAGGTGATTGATATGATTAGAGATATTCAGGACGAGATAATCAGGCTGAAAAAGGAATATGACATATGCATACTTGCCCACAGCTATCAGGCGGCTGAGATAATCGAGGTCGCTGACATTACAGGCGACAGCTATAAGCTGAGCGTTGAGGCGGCTAAGGTGCAGAACAGGAACATACTCATGTGCGGCGTGCATTTCATGGCTGAAACTGCCAAGATGCTCTCGCCCGATAAGCGGGTATTTCTGGCGCACAAAGACGCGGGCTGTCCTATGGCTGAACAGTTCGAGCCTGAGATGATAACCGCCATGAGGAAGCAAGACCCCGACCGCAAGGTGGTCTGCTACGTAAACACCACCGCAGAACTGAAAACTGTCTGCGATGTCTGCGTTACTTCTTCTTCGGCTGTTAAGATAGTCAAGGCGATGGACGCTGAAAAGATACTCTTCATTCCTGACATAAATCTGGGCACTTTCGTGGCGGAAGCCTGTCCCGAAAAAGACGTTAAGCTCCTGCACGGCGGCTGTCCCGTACATGCGGCGATAACGGCTGACGAAGCGCGTGAGGCGAAAGCGGCTCACCCGAATGCTAAGCTGCTGGTACACCCCGAGTGCAGACCAGAAGTCACCCGCATGGCTGACTATGCAGGTTCGACATCGGGCATAATGGAGTATGCCGCAAAGAGCGATGCAAAAGAATTCATCATCGGCACTGAGGTCTCTATAAGGGAGCATTTGCAGTACAAGTTCCCCGAAAAGAAGTTCTATGATATGTCTAAGCGGCTTTTGTGCCAGAACATGAAAGCCACTACGCTGATGGACGTACTGAACACGGTAAAAGCCATCGGCGGCGACACTGAGCATGATGCCGCAGAGATAATAATGTCTGATGAGCTGATAAGCAAAGCCAGAGTCTGCATCGACGAGATGATAAGGCTGGGCGGCTAAAATAAGAACGATGGAAATAAAGCCCTGTGCTGTCAATGCACAGGGCTTTTTGCTATCTCAGTTCCTCAAAGTGCTTGCAGACGTATCTGCGCAGTTCATCACCGCCCAGCGCTATGCCCAGTTCGCGTGCTGTCTCGTTCCATGTGGGTATGCGCTTTTCAGGATCATCAAAATAGCGGTACTGCACCACCATTTTTACCAGTTCCCCCTCCAGACTGTCGCGGCGCTCCTCCAGTCTGCGGCGGCGCATGGTCAGCTCTGCCAGCCTGAGTGTCTCCCTCCTCAGTTCAGCACGCAGAACAGGCAGGCGCGGCAGACCTGCCTTTTCAGCGCGGGCTGTTTCTTTCAGCAGTGCCTCTATCCTGCGGCGAGTGCTGTTCTCGCGCAGGCATAACCCGCGGTAGCTCCCGAATTCCCTTGCCCTTATGCAGGCTATTCCCCGCTCACCGCTCTCTTCTCTGTTGTACCGTTCAGCCGGCTTGCCCAGCGGTATGCGCATAAGCTCTGCAATATAGGTGTAGATCTCCATAGTGTCAAGAATATCTTTGTGTCTGTTTCTCTCCATGTGTACCTCCTGAAATTTCTGCCTGTGCAGACGGGGGCGCGTCCGACAGGCTAACGCTGTTTTTCGCCCTTGCGTTGGTCAGGCGGGCAGGCGCATCACAGCTTATCATAAGATCATAAGCACGAATGTTCTTATCAGGTAGCAACTATATTATACACCAAACATTTGTTCTTGTCAAGAACGTATGTTCGCGTATTTATATTTCAGCGTTTTGCACAATGTTCTCACACAGATTTTTTGCGTTTTCCCAAACAAATATCCCCCTGCCACTGACAGGGGGATAAACGCGCACATTAACGCTCGGTTATCTCGGCTTGTGAATGGTGAATGTCTGCCGCCGTAAACATTCGCCGTGTAAAAATATTATGACTATCCCTTTAGCACACTAACTAAAGATGCGGTAAACAAAAGGATAATTGAGCGCCCCATATCTTTCCCCCGCCTGCGGCGGGGAAAAGATATAGCCAAGAACCTTAAGTTCTGTATAGCCGCTGTTTTTGTGGTGTATCAGCGGGATAACCACAAAAAATATTCCTTTTTCGCAGTTTACCGCACTGTCACCTTATCCTTATATCCGTCAGCGCCACCTGGTCGCCCGTAAGCGCGGCATATACCTCTTTCTCGCCATCGTGCAGCACAGTTGTGTTTTCTATCACGATGCCCATATTTTCGGTGTACAGCGTTATCTTACTGCCCCTGCGCACCAGTTTTACCGAGCATTCCAGCCAATCTTTGTTTTTGCGCTTCCACTCGTCCCAGCCTGCAAAGCTGTCTGTCTTTTTCATTTTGAAATTGTTTTCCGCAAATTCGCCGCCCGATACCTCACCGTTCAGCTTTATCAGCGTGTACTCGCGGTAATTTTCACCGTACACCTGTCCGTCATCTGAGTAAAACAGCACGATATACGGACAATGCCATACCAGTTCCGCCGCAGGCAGACTCATCGTATGGAAATCAAAATGCACCTCATCTGTCACAGCAACACCTGCCGTTGCAGCAGCGCGGGTGTGGTCAGCCTGTATATTCGGCAGATCGGATTCAAGCCGGTCAGTGTAAGTTATCCTGCTGACTATCTTCCTTATGTCGCCCTCAGACACCGTTTCACCCGTCTTTTCGGCCTTTATGCCGTTTATCACACAGTTCTCGCCCGTCAGCCCTATATACGAGTACCTTGAATTATCGGGCAGTGCCACTATCACCTCTACCGTGAATTCGGGGCTTATCATATTTATCGAGATATGATCCTCGAACCGCCCTGCCGTTATCTCATAAGCACTGCCAAGCCTGCTGTTTTCCGTCACTTTCACCGAGATGTTCCTCGCCGCAGTCGAAACATAGTGTCCATCGAACCAAAGTTCCCCGAATTCAGAATAGCGGTATGCCGCGATGGTCTTTTCATCGGTGTGGGTATGCCTGTCATAAGCGTCAAACACTATCACCGACGGCGCAGAAAATCCCTCGCCCCTCGTATCATTTTTTTCGCATTCAAACGTTATGCGCGTCACTTCATCGGTAACAGCTATGCCTGCCGAAACATTGTCGCGGTATCTTCCGCATACCATCGAAGTCTCCTCATCGGAGATCTCGTCATGGCTGTTTTCAGTCTCCTTATCCATTATGCCCACCATAATATCGGCAAATTCGGGGTCAAACTGACTGCCCGACATCTTCACAAACTCCTCGCGCACCACCTGCACCGACATCGGCGAATGTGAGCGCTTGCCCGAGATCATGGTGTCATACGCATCTGCCACCGCTATTATCCTGGCTATCTCGGGTATCTCCCTGCCTTTCAGCCCTTCGGGATAGCCTGTGCCGTCATACCTTTCACAGCAGTACATAGCGCCCTGCCTGAGATACGGGTACTCGCTTATGTTCTCCAGTATCTCGCCGCTTATCACAGGCTTGCGCTTTCTCAGCTCCAGCTCGCTCTCAGTCAGCTTGTCGGGATTTTTAAGTATGCTGTCAGGTATGCCCATCATGCCCACATCATGCAGCAGTGCGGCATAGTAGACCTCTTCGCGCAGCTTTTCATCTCTGCCTGCTATGCCTGCTATCTTTTCCGCAAGCTCAGCCACCCTTACAGAATGCCCTTCCGAATAGCTGTCATGCATTTCCACCGTCTTTACAAAAGCATTCACCGTCTGGTCGAACAGCCGCTTCATACTGCGCTGTTCCCGCTGAAGATCGTTCACACGTTCCGCATGGGCTTTCTCAGCGGCGGCGTTTATATCCAGATAATTGAAGATATACAGGAACACCGATACCAGCACCATCGCCATATTCACCAACGAAAGCCCGTAGGTGAATATCTGCATTATGCCGACAGCTATCGGCACGAATATATACAGCACCAGCGAGATATAGATAAGCCTGCTGAATACCTTCCTGTAACTTTGTATCACCGTGAACTGCACTATCGGACATACCACAGGCACTATATAGCTCACCAGGAACAGCGGTCCGCGATGGTAGATGTTATGCTCGTCAAAATAATAGAAAAGCCCCATAAAATGCGCCGCTGCCGCCATAACTATGCCCGCCGCCGCGCCGACAGCCACCGCTTTCAGTCGAAACGGCACTTTCCCGATCCTGCCGTCACTCAGCAGAAGATCCATCAGGTACAGGTCAAAGCTCAGTACCACCGCCGAAGTCAGCACGAACACCATGCAGTTCGACAGCCTTACCATAATGTACCCTGTATCCGACATATCGCCCTTGTACAGGTATGCCGCCCTGTCAAATCCCAGCAGCATCGTGGCGATAAGCTCCATGATTATCAGTATCACCCTTCTGCGCTTCGGCAGAAGTCTCGTAAACAGCAGAAGCACAGCCATCATCGCGCACACAGCGCAGAGTGCAAGCATAATATTCAGCTGATGCTTTTGTATTATCTCAAACATTACACGCTGCTCCTTCCGTTACTGTTTACCATTATAATTTTTCAGCCCTGCCAGCTTTTCTCTGAACTCCTCATAAGCCGTCAGCAGTCTGTCAGTATTCGCGTAGATGAAATCCGTATCCTGACGTTCATCGGCTTCCTCGATGCTTTTCGCCAGCGCGTTAAGCTCACCTGCGCCTATTATCCTTGCAGATACCCTCAGCGAATGCACCTTTATGGCGAGCATCCTGAGATTTCCGCTCTCATACGCTTCTTTCAGCACCTTCACGTTGCCGTCGATGGTATCGTAAAAAAGCCTGAGCGATATGATAAAGTTCGATACGCCGCCCGAGCCTTTTATGCCGTCCTCCACCGATATGCCATCTGTCTGCTCTATCCATTTCAGCTCTTCGGGAAGCTGTGTCAGCTCGCCTGCCTCGTCTTTCTTGGGTATCTCCATACGCTCTTCGGGCAGATGCTTCATTATCGTCCTTTCCAGCACCTTGCCGTCAACAGGCTTTGGCAGATAGCCGTTGAAGCCCTTTGATATGTAGTAGTCCTCACTCTCGGTAACGTTGGCTGAAAGTGCATAGACAGGTGTTTTCGTGTCAGTTTCGCGTATTTTCTGCACCACTTCGACACCGCCCATGCCGGGCATTATCAGGTCAAGGAAAACCACATCAAAATGCGAATCGCTCAGCTTATCCAGCGCATCTGTGCCGCTTCTCGAAGTCGTTACGAACACCCTTGTCGCCCTCAGCAGACCTTTCACTACCTCCAGATTTGCGGGGTTGTCGTCCACCACCAGTATATCAGCATCAGGCGCTATGAACATTGGCACATAAGGACCTGCCGTGCCGCCCTCATCATGTTCGGTGAACACGCCCAGCGGCGTATCATCGACTATCCTCTGCTTCACCGTGAATATGAACTCGCTTCCCTCATGGTAAACGCTCTCACAGTCTATCCTGCCGCCCATCAGTGCCGCAAAGCGCCCCGATATATCCAGTCCCAGACCAGTGCCCTCGATGCCGCTGTTCAGCTCTTCATCGAGCCTTTCATAAGCGTTGAACAGCTTGCCCATATCCTCTTCCTTTATGCCGATGCCCGTGTCCTTAACCGAGAATTTCAGCGTTGCCGTATCGCCGTCGCGCTCAGTCATCACCGCGCTCAGCATAACGCCGCCGACAGACGTGTACTTTACCGCATTTGAGAGCAGGTTCACCACTATCTGCTTTATCTTGCCCATGTCACCGAACATTCTCTTAGGCAGTACTTCATCAGCCGCCACATCGAATGTCAGCGCTTTTTCGACGCACCTCACCCTTATCATCGACACCATCGAGCGCAGCATATCCTGCACATCATACTCCTGTTCTACCAGATGCATCTTGCCCGATTCGATCTTTGACATATCAAGCAGGTCATTTATCAGTCCCAGCAGTGATTCGGAGGCATTGCGTATATCGAAAGCATAGTTCATCATCGACATAAAGTAGCCGTTCGGCACACCAGTGTGATCCTCACGCAGTACCATCTCATTCATGCCGATTATGGTATTTATGGGCGTGCGTATCTCGTGAGACATATTTGCAAGAAACCTTGATTTTGCCGAATTTGCGCGTTCAGCCTCTTCTTTGGCACTGCGTATCTCGTTGTACTGCCTTGCAATAACTGTCGATCGCATGAAGCGCCACACGATAAATCCTGCCAGCAGTGCCAGCAGTGTCATGACCAGTATCTTGACTATCAGCAGTTCATACAGCCTTGCCGCCTTTGACACCGTTATCGCGCTGTCCTGAAGCACCTCTCCGCTGTTTTTATCGACTATCTGCAAATGCAGTTTATAGTTGCCGTATGGCAGATTTGTGTATTCCAGCGATGACAGCTTGCTCCTCTGCACAGTTATGCCGTCGTCGGGTCCGCCCTCAAGGAACACCCTTACAGTGGGGTTCAGCATAGTATAGTCCATCACCGACGGTGTTATCTGCACACGTCCTTTAGTCGGCGGCAGATGATACACTCCCGCCTCATCGGGGAATATCTGCTCATCATCGCAGTATATGGACCTTACGTCCATCAGCACATGCTCATTGGTCTCAAAATAGTTATTTATGTTGACCCTTATCACCCCGTATCTGCCTGGTATATACAGTTCTCCGCTGTCAGTGCGTGCGCTGTACGAGTTTGATGTTATTGCATACGGCAGACCGTTCGCCACCGTATACAAGCTGTAATCGCTTATCTTGTCGTTCACCATATCTTCAGCATCTACACAGTAAACGCCGTATGATGACATGACCCACATGTTATCATAGTCATCAAAGTAAATATCATAGTTGTTGTTGTAGGGGAAAGATGTCACATTGGTTATTTTACCGTCCCTGATGTATTCTATCGAGTTTGAGGTGACGAGCCAGTAAACGCCGCGTTTTTCGTCCTTTATCACCCTCATTATGACTTCGCTGGTCAGACCGTCATCTCTGCCCAGCTTTTTCACGCTGTCTTTCCCTATAACATACAGCCCGCCGCCGTCCGTGCCTGCCAGCAGCTTATCATCGTCATATTCAGCCACCGTCAGTATGACCGTGTTGGATATGCCGTCCTCAGCCCCTACCGTGCGCACTATCCTGCCATTCTCAATAACAGCGGTACCGCCGTTTGTGCCTACAAGCACACTGCCGTCCTCACCCGCAGTCACGCACCTTACCTGGTTGTCAGGCAGACCGTCCTCAACGGTATACGCTTTTATGCCGCTCTCCTTGCTGTATCTCAGCAGACCCATCTCGTTAGTATACGTTGCTATCCACAGACTGCCCTGCTTATCCTCAGTAAAACAGCGCACCCTTGAATTATCTATATACCTCGTCAGTTCATTCTCCAGCGGTCTGCCGTCTTTGCCTATTATCCTCAGCCCGCTGTCAGTGCCGATATAAAGCTCATCATCATAGAAAAAAGCCGCGTTGGACACAGCCTCCTCCAGTCCCGAGCGCCTGCTGTGATCCACAAAATTATTAGTCACCAGCTTCATAACGCCCTGTGTAGACGAAGCCACCCACAGATTTCCCTGATAGTCTACCGTAGTCATCTCAACGCCGCTGCTGATGGGTATATTATCCAGCATATGGTAACTCATATCATCTTCCATATAACCCACAGCGCTTGTCGATGACACCCATATCCTTCCGCAGTCACGGCTGAGCCAGTGTACACTGCCCCCCAGTTCGGGAATGTACACAGATTTCATGCTGTCAGCCTTTTCACCGAAACTGCCGTAATACACACGGCTGTCCTCAGTGCCTATATAGACCTTTCCCGCGTTCAGCGGGTCAGCCATTATGGTCGTTATCTTCTCTGTGCCTATCTCACTGCTGTCATAGACCTCAGTTACCTCGCAGTTTTCAATGGCGAATATCTTTCCGCCTGAACACTGCCCATATATCCTGCCTGTCTTGTCTGTATCCTGTCTCAGCACCCTTTCTTCCGAAAGGTCGATACCCGACGGCGTGTGCAGTACCAGGTCTTTATCGGCATAGCATATACCCGTAGTCGTGCCGATAAAAACATTTCCCGCCTTGTCCTCAGCAAAATTGCGTATTGAGGACGAGGGCAGACCGTCCTTGTAAGTTATGTGCGTCCTTTTCATACCATCGGACACCACTACGCCGTTGTCGTTGGTGCCTACCCATATCCTGCCCTTGCTGTCCTCAAAAAAACCTCTTGCGCTGGTCATGCCTTTGGCTGTATCCAGCTTTTCAAAGGTCGAACCGTCATACCGCAGCACGCCGCTGTAACCGCCCAGCCACATTCTGCCGTCGCTCGCACTCAGCATGAACATCGCATCAGATGTCGGCAGACCGTTCGAGGCATCATATACCTCAGTGGTATACCCTGCCCCTGCCAGCTGACCCGTGACCGCGTAAGCACCGCCGTAACTGTCCGTATCGCTGCCTTTATCAGCATACGCCGCCATGCACAGGCTTATCTCTGCCATGCATATCACAAGTGCGATGAAAGCCGCCGAAAGCCTTCTCCTTATGCTTTTCATCTCAGCGTACACCTCCGCTATCCATTCTCACTGTACTTTTTCAGTACCGCCTTTACTTCGGGCAGTGACTCCATAAACACCTCTACGCACTTGGGGTCAAACTGTGTCCCCGAGCCTTCCTGTATTATCGAGAGCGCCTTTTCCAGCGGAAAAGCGGGTTTGTACACTCGCGGTGATGCCAGCGCATCGAAAACATCTGCCACCGCCATTATACGTGCCGCCAGCGGTATCACCTCACCGTGCAGACCTTCGGGGTAGCCCTTGCCGTCCCAGCGCTCGTGATGGTATGCCGCCATGTTCCTTGCTTCTTTCAGGTAGTTCTCACCTTCCACCGTATCTATGGCTTTTTCCATTATTATCCTGCCTGCGGTAGTATGCGTCTTGATTATCTCATACTCAGCCTCATCGAGTTTGCCTTTCTTGTTCAGCACGTTATCGGGTATGCTTATCTTGCCTATATCATGCAGCGGCGCACTGCGCACCACGTCCGACATGAACTTAGGCGTTATCTTCTCGGCATAGTAGCCCTTTCTTTTCAGCCCCTCGACGATTATCTTGACATACGCCGCAGTTTTCTGTATATGCGCACCCGTATCCGAGTCACGGTTCTCCACCAGGTCAGCCATCGTTATAATAAGACCGTCCTGCATACGCGCCGTATTTTCGGAAAATCGTCTTATACTGCGCATCTGTTCTGTCTGGTTGACAGCCATATCGCATATCGCCCTGTACAGCTTTTCTACCTCGTCCCCTGTGTGTACGTTTATCTCCCTCAGCGCCCTTACCGATTCGTCCAGCTTCTGCTGATCTGTCCCCGCGCTGATAAAGTCGCCCACTTTATTGACGATATTGTTCAGCGGATACACCATATATATGCCTGTCACCCACAGCGCATAAGCTATGACCAGCACAAAGAACCCTGCCAGTATCAGCGCCACGCGAAGCACAAAATTGCCCAGCGAATCTGCCATGTATCTCAGCGAAAGGTCTGCCCCTGCATAAGCCCTGCACCTGCCCGCGCTGTCGGTTATCGGGTAATAAGCCGTCAGCAGCCAGCCCGAAATATCATCGCTCTCGATCGGTGCTATCTCCTCACCCGCAAAAAGCTGAGGCAGATAAGGCTCAAACGCCTCTTCAAATTCTATCTTGTCGCCGTGACTGTAAGCGGGCGTATCATTTGTATCAAGGTCAAAGACCACATAACAGCCGTCCTCTCTTATCTGCACCACATACAGGTATGTCACCCCTGCGGCATTCTTGCGTATTTTATGGAGCATTTCCTCTGTTTCAGTATATCCCTCTGCTTCTTCGCCGTATCTGATGTAGTCATCGACCATGTCACCATCGACCACATCTGCCGCGAACTTTGCTGCATTCACAGCTATCTCGGTCTTTTCCTGTTTCTGAGTTCTGAACACCAGCCTCATGCTGATATACCCCATCAGCACCGTCAGCGTCACCGCCACCATCAGGAACATCAGCGTCATTCTGCTTTTCAGCGAGTACTTTATCCCCTTGCTGAGCGAATTCATGGTCTTGATCTCTTCCTGAGAAGGCGGTTTCTGCCGCCAGCCGCTGTTTCTTATCTGCAAGCGTATATGCTTTGGCATAAAGTACAGCAGCACCAGCGCCACGCCCGATGACAGACCCTTATCAAAAATTTCCAGCATGACATTCAGTGCCATCAGCATCACAGGCATCGGCGCATGCACATGACCGCCCAGTGTCTCCATCATCGACCTCAGCGAGTCATTCTGCGCACCTCCCAGCACCGTCAGTTCTATCAGCGTGCTGAATATCCCCGTAGCAGAGCTGAGTATCGCAACATAAACAGCGATATTTTTCGGCTTGCGCATGTTTTTTTTCCTTACCGCCCAAGCGGTGTAGATGGCGATAAACGCATTGATAATGCCGAAATACGCGGCACTGCTGTTAAAAACAGTGCATATGGCGTTGCTTGCTATCGCCGTCATTATACCTGGAAAAAGCCCGCCGACAGCCGCCACCGTCATCGTACCGACCGAATCCATATAAACAGGCAGACCTGCCTTGTATGATACAAACGCAAGCAGAACATTCACAGCCACACCCATCATTACAGATGCAGCCCGCATCCAGCCTCCGCGTTTAGTTCCGTATGAGTACTTATCCATCAGTATCCACTCCCTGCCATACCGTCCTGCGCCGTTTCAAGCGCCCATAGCGATCCGCCTTAAAATTCAGACAAGATCCGGTCATCAAACCCATAGATCCCAGCTTTTGCGACCGGATTTTGTGAATTTAAAAAGTTGGATCGCTATAAAACGTTCCCCCATATCATCATAATTGATATACCTCATTTAATTATATCACATTAAAGACAATTTTTCAAGTAGTCACCCTTCCCGAAATCACACTGATTTCTTGCACATATATGCCAAAACAGCTGTACGACCTCAGCGGTCATACAGCCGTTAATCATTCACACAGCGTTCATCTTCAGGTCATTTCCTTCGGCTGGTTGAAAGCCGCTTCGCCTGCTTTTTTAGCCGCCTTAGCGTTCGCGTGTATCATTTTGAACAGCTTTTCAAGATTTTCCTCATCGGTGGTGAATTTTCCGATGTGAGTCATGGTAGAATTATACAGCCCGTGAAAATCCGAACCGCCCGTCACCAGCAGGTCATGCTCCTGCGCGAACTTTTTCAGCGCCTGCTGCTGTATATCCGTTGCCGATACATGGAAACACTCTATGCCATCGAGCTTGCCCGCCGCAGTGAGCGACTTCATAAGCTCTATATTTCCGAACATGTGCGGGTGCGCCAGCACTGCTATGCCCTTTGACGAATGTATCATGTCCAGCACGAAATTAACATCGGGATATTCTCTCGTCACAAGGCACTCGCCGCGCGGGTAGGAAAACAGCCTGTCATTTACCGAACCGTAAAACTCTGTGGCATAGCCGTAGCTTATCAGCGCCCGCATTATATGGGATTTATATATGCTCTTCGACCCCTTGCAGTATTTCATCACCGCATCGCGCGGTATGGGGTATCTTTCCATGACCTTATCTATCATCTCTTTGGCGCACTCTGTCCTTATCGTGCAGCATTTAAGGCAAAGTCCCTCGAGCCTGTTGGGTTTCTGCGGTGCATAGCACAGTATATGCACTTTCTGCCCCCGCTCCTTGTCCCATGCCGAAAGCTCCACCGCAGGTATTATCTTGATGCCGTAACGGTCTCCCAATATCTGGGCACGGTTTGATGAGGACAGCGTGTCGTGGTCTGTTATCGCAAGAAAGTCCAGCCCTACGCGCTTAGCCTGCGCTATGACCTCTTCAATACCCATCGAGCCGTCCGACAAAGTTGTATGACAATGCAGATCACCGATCATATTAGTGAACCTCCGATCAATATTCGTCAGTTGATACCGACTGTATAATTATACCACATTTTATCATATATTGCAAGCGTTTTTGAGAATTTTCCACAACTTGTCACATATAAGCATCATACTACACAAATCGGTGCTGTGATATTCAGCGATATGCTCAATATTATGCGCAGTATACAGCCGTTATACCCATACGCCGATAAAAACGCGCCGCCGATGTATATTTGCGCGATACCTGCCCACAATACTGACAAAGAACACCGCATAGTTCTTAAAACAGAATATGACTATCCCTTTAGCACACCAACTAAAAATACGGTAAACAAAAGGATAATTGAGCACCATACGCCAAGAACCTTAATTTCTGTATAGCCGCTGTTTTTGTAGTGTGTCAGCGGGATAATCACAAAACAGAAAGGAAATACCGATATGAGCAATTTTATCACAGAATCACATCTGGGCAGAAAACTTGGCACTAAGGGCGTTTACATCACGCTGAGCGCCTGCCTGATAGCCCTCGCGGGGGCAGGCGCGGCGGCTTACAACAAAGCGATGGACGAGCTTGGCAGCAGCGTTATCACCGATGCTCCCCGCGCAGCCGAACAGGCAGACAACAAAGCCGAAGGCGTGCCTAAGCCCGAAAGTTCAGCCGCAGAGCCATCTTCAAAGAAAACACCCGACAGTTCAGCACCCGCTGACAGTTCATCTTCTATGGTATCCGATGACATCAAAACACAGCCGAATGTCATGCCCGTAAACGGTGAGATAATCAATCCGTTTTCGGCTGGCGAACTGGTAAAGGACAGCACTCTCGGCGTGTGGCGCACCCATGACGGCGTTGACATCAGGGCTGATACGGGTACGCCCGTCAAAGCCATGAACAAGGGCACTGTCACCGAGATAAAAGATGACCCGCTGTGGGGTTGCTGTGTCACGATAGATCACGGAAGCGGGATAACAGGATATTACTGCTCGCTCTCAAAGGCGCTGAACGTCACTGAGGGCGACCGTGTCAACGCAGGGCAGGTCATAGGCGCAGTGGGCGACACAGCCGAATGTGAAGCCGCAGAACTCTCACACCTGCACTTCGCCCTTAAAAGAGACAATGCCTGGATAGACCCCATCGCATTCATCGGCATAAAAAACGCCAAATAGCTTTCAGGAGATCCCCTCCTTTATGCAGGCAGACCGCGCATTCATGTGCAGTCTGCCTTTTTATACTTATCCTGCGCCGCACATCGCAAAATATACAAATTTTCCCGATTTCTTGGGCAAAGGACTTACTTGACACACGTTTGAAAAAGTGTTATACTATTCTTTATGGTGAAGTGTGTGGAGCGCTTTACTTATGGGAGAAAATAACAAAACATAGTACGGAGGTAACTTATGAGATCTCAAAGATTTCTTGCAGCAGCAGTATCGCTGTTACTTGCCGCAGGGCAGACAGGCGTTACAGCTTTTGCTGAAAGTACAGACAGTGTTAACGAACAGGCTTCGCAGGCTGTCGCAGATGCAGATGATACAGCGCTCGGCGATGAGAACACAACTGATGATGAAACAACTTCTGCGAACGACATCGGCGATGTCAACGGCGATAATTCCATAAATGTAGCCGACATCGTAAAAGCCGCCGCTTATGTAAAGGGCATAAGAAGTCTGGATAAAAAGGGACAGGCTGCCGCAGATATAAATTTTGACGGCAAGGTGAATGTCACCGATATAGTACTGCTGGCAGGTCACGTAAAGGGTATCACAAATATAAAATACTATATCGACCCGCCCGTTGTAAAAGAACCCAGACCGATGCAGACAAATGTATCGCCTGTCGAGTTCAATGTGACCAAAGATACAGGCAAGGTGTCATGGAGATCTGATGAGGATATGCAGAATTATTCCGTTACTTTCAAAAACGGAGATACCTCAAAGTCTTTTACCACATCGGGTACATCGGCAGATATACCTTATGAGATGTTCAGGGACGGCAGACTTACCGTTACAGTACAGCCCATGAGGATAGTTCAGACTGAGGACGGCACTCGTGCAAAAGACTACGGCAGCTGCATAAGCTATGTTATGAAAATAAAGTCCGCCGCACTCAAAGGCAGTATCACCGTGCAGGACGTTGACGGCAAAGCACTCGTCAAGTGGGAGAGTGCCGAGTTCGCATCGGGTTACAGGATATATGACATGAACCGCACCGAAAAGGACGGCATGCCCCACCTGATGGCTGATACACAGAAAACAGAGTTCACTATGGACTTCCCCACCGACGGCAAGGAAGCTGTCATCATGGTAGTGCCTTTCAACTCCAACGGCGAAAGTACGGGCATGACCGCTAAAGTCATTGGAACAGCGTCAACTCCCGTTGACCCGAAACCCGTTGACCCAACTCCCGTTGACCCCACACCTGTTGATCAGGTATTCGATGCACCGGGCTTTGATGTTCACAATTACTATTACAGTGACTGCAACAGCGCTACTATCTATTGGTATGCCGTAAACGGCGCTGAGGGCTATCAGGTCTGCACAACGGTAAACAAAGAAATATATGAATATTTCACCACCGATACAAGGATAACTCTGCCAAACCTGACACAGGGCGTTAAGTATGATGTCACCGTCAGGGCTTACAAGACCGTGAACGGCAGTAAGGTATATGGCAAGTCCTCTACACTCAACCCCATCACAGATGCGGAAAAGAGGGCTAAAGTAAACACGCCTATCTATTATTCCACCGACCTTTCCTCTTCTCAGATATACCAGCTTTCAGCAGGTAATGTCATAATACAGACTGACCTGCCCGAAAACGGCTGGACAAGAGTTTTCGTGCCAAACTCAAACGGCATGCAGAGAGGCTATATCCCCAGTGACAGGCTGGCTGACTACGCCTTCAATGATATTACCATCATCAATCAGGACGGCTGGTTGGGCGGCGACCCCGCAGTGCTTGGCTGTGAGGAGACTTCACTGGCTTCGGTGCTGAAATACCGCTATGATATTGATGTCAGCAAGAACACACTGCTGAACTATTATATGCCCGAGCAGGCATTCTCGAACGGCACTATAAATGTTGACCCCAACTACTGCTTCTGGGGCTCGCCTTATCATATGGAAGGCAGTGTGGGCTACGGCGTGTATGCACCTGTTGTTGCACAGTCTGCACACCAGTACCTCAAATACATCGGCAGGCGCGATGAATTCACCATAAAGCTGAACACAGACTACTACACAGGCGAAAACGTCAACAGGCTGAAATTCGATCCTTCAAAGCTCGATCTCGGCAACACAGTGATCGGCGGCGGTCTTGACTTCAACGGGCTGAAAGCTGAGATCGACAAGGGCGGTCTCCCGATAGTATGGTACTCTGAGGTCGATACATACCCTGTCTGCACACAGGTCATCACTGCGGGCGGTCTGCTGACCAATCCGGGTACAGGTACATACAACTTCACATGGTACGGCAGACAGCACACAGTCGTTCTGCTGGGCTACGATGACATGACCCGCCAGTTCATCATCGGCAACGTTGAGAACTTTACAACCGGCAGCTACTTCGGTCCGAAAGAAAATGTCGGCTATGATTTCTTCATGTCCACCTACAACACTCTCGGCAGACAGTCTGTTACGATCTACAAACACTAACGCAGAAGCATAAATACGATGCCCCCGCTTTATCAACGTAAAGCGGGGGCTTTTGCTGTTCACTTTTTCGGTATGGAAACAAATATCCTGAAGCCTTTTTCGGACGGTGTGAAAGATATGCTGCCGCCCAGCGTTTCGGCACGGTCACGCATGTTATGCAGACCTATCCCCGTATCAGCTATGGCAGAACAGTTTCCGTTGTCCTCTATGGTAAGCCTGTAAAAAGCAGGGTGTTCCTGCACCGAAACGGTGATCCTGTCACCGTTTGAATGCTTTGCCGCGTTGGACAGCCCCTCTCTGATGATACCCAGCAGGCACAGCTTGACGTTGCCCGCAGTCTTTTCGGATATGTCATAATCCAGCCTGACGGTGAACCTGCCATCAACGGAAGAAATGCTTTCATCAACGGCACGGCGCAGGTCAATAGACTCATCATGCAGACCGTGAACGCTCTGTCTTATGCTGGTCATGGCTGTATCAAGGGTCATTCGCAGGCTTTCCAGCGGTTCTTTCATAGCTTCGTCCTTGTTTATAACGCTCAGCGCACCCGCCTGCAGCAGCGAACGTGTCAGCATATGACCCACATTGTCGTGTATCTCGCGTGCTATGCGGTTGCGTTCTTTCAGGGTAGCTATGTGTATCTCGCTGTCCTGTGCGCGGGTGATGGCTTCGTTGCGCTGTTTCAGGCGCAGGTTCACCTCTGTCACTTCGTCGCGCAGATCTTTCAGTGTGCCGACAGTTTTTTCCAGTTTTGACAAGCGCAGGTAGATCATCACCGTCACAGCGCATTCAGCAAGCGCTGTCACAATGGGCATGGGCGGAGGCGGATCTGCAAACACCGACAAGCCCGCCAGCATCACCCACCACTTTTTCTCCCACAAAGCATCATACAGAAGCAGCGGAAGCATGCAGATCATACAGGGCATTACCGCGCAAAGCCCCGCACCTGCCGCCAGCAAAACGGCTGACACCTTTTTAGCAGAGTTTATCTGCACCAGTGCCGACACCGTGACAGCCGCCAGAAAAGCCGCAACAGGCGCGGCAGTCCCATCGTAACTCAGCAGTCCGGGCATGCAGATAAGTATGATCGCGAGCTTATCAATAAAACGTTCCAATCAGACACCGCCTTTCGCAGTATGATGATATTATTTTACACTTTTTTTCGCAGCAAGTCAAGGATGATTTAATTCATAATTCATAATGCATAATTCATATTGCATAATTCATAATTCATAATTGTTGACATGCACAGGAGTTCAGCGCGTTTCAGAAGAATTTGTTTAACGTGTATGGCACCGACATTCCCCCGCCGCTCGCCCACCCTCACTTGCGGCAAACACCGCTAAATTGTAGGGCGGGGGCTTGCTCCCGCCTGTCGTCCCGCGCACACTGACGGGAAACGTTTTTGACCCGCTCACCCTCGTGGGAAACGCATTTTTTACATGTAGGGCGGGTGGCTTGCCCCCGCCGCTTGACCTTGCCCACGCCATGCCGAGAAAAGTGTGCATCTTATCTGTTTTGCGCACTTGCGTTTGAGGGCTGGTGGTTCTCTTTTTATGGGGTGGCTGCCCTCCCTCCCACCCGCGTATTTCTGTGCCTTGAATATTGACACTCTATCGCGTGGGACTGCGCCACGCCCGCCGAAAACGCTATCGCTGTTCGGCTAGAGGACGCGGGCAATTCGCGCCCGCACACAGGGAGCGCTGTTCGCGGGAATTGAGTACGCTCTTTTCTTGGCGAATTGCCCGCTTTTGGTTTGCTGAGGTCTTTTTCTTTGACCTCTTTCCGTCTTTTGCTTTGTTCGCCCAACTTGTTTTGTTTGTCGCGTTTGGACTGCTTCCCCGATGCGAGAGGCTCTGCCCCTCGCGCTCCCCGCAAGCCTGCTGGCGCGAGG
>NZ_CACWPP010000054.1 GCF_902762735.1 uncultured Ruminococcus sp. | reverse complement strand
TTGTGTCAACTTTGTCAACTTTTGTATTAGCGTGCTAAAGTGAAAGGGGTCTATCCATGAAAAAAATACCTGATGACCGTATATACCTATTTCGTTTCGTGCGAAAAATATACTCCCCGACCGTTTTTGAACTGAAAACGGCATAAAAACGGCAGAACATAACACCCCCGAGTCCTCTTTTTTGAAGAGGGCTTGGGGGGTGCGCACTGAAACAGCTTATTTCACCGGTAATTATGTATTTTTACTCTGATGTTCGGATATGGTCAGAGGGTGCTGCGGCTGCAACAGCCCCTTTTTTTGCGCGATATTTGACGGTGCGGGCGGCGCGGAAATGCTTGTTATGCCGTCATTCATAGCGGCGGTCGGGGGAGTGGACGCTGTTTATTTTTCTTTTGACGCACAGCATGTCACTTTTTTTGCAAATGACAAAAAAATGCTTTACTTTTCAAGTTAAATGTGGTATAATAATTATTGTATATACAGGCGTATTTGTCGCCTGACAGAAAGGAGATCCGTATGGCGGGAGGGATATTTGACTCGCACTGTCATTACGATGACCCTGCCTTCGATGAGGACAGGTTCGCACTGCTGGACAGGCTGCTGACAGGCGATGCTCACCCAATAGACAGGATGCTTCATGCCGCCACCGATGAAAAGTCGGCAAGGTTCGGCATCGAAACAGCTAAAAAATATGAAAATTACTACACCTCAGTGGGTTTCCACCCCGAAAATGCTGACGAAGTTCCCGATAACTACATGGATATATTGCAGGAACTTTACCGCGATGCCTGCGAGATACACAAGCTGGGCGCTGTCGGCGAGATAGGGCTTGACTACCACTATGAGGGCTACAATAAAGAAAAGCAGATAAAGATGTTCAAAGACCAGGTGAGGTTCGCGGTGTGCAAATCTCTGCCTGTAATAGTACACTGCCGCGATGCTACGGAGGACTGCATGAAGATACTAGGCGAGTTCCGTCCCGAAGGCGTTATGCACTGCTTTTCAGGCTCGGCTGAAACGGCTGAGGAAGTGGTGAAGCTGGGCATGTATATCGGTTTCACAGGCGCACTGGCTTTCAAGAACAACAAGAAGTCGCGCCGTTCCTGCGAAGCTGTCCCGCTGGACAGACTTCTGCTGGAGACCGACTGCCCCTACATGGCACCTCCGCCTTACAGGGGCGAGCGCAGTGACAGTTCGATGATAGCCGAAACTGCAAAGGTCATGGCTGAGGTAAAAGGCGTTTCGGTGGAAGAGATAATTCGCATAACCAACGAGAACGCATGCAGGCTGTTCGGCATAAACAGAGATGAAGAGGCTATTTTTCTGAGTTCAATGTGACGAACATACAGAATATAAAATACAAATGTGATTATCCCGCTGACACACCAAAATAAACGATGTTATATCGGGAATTGAATACAGTTGGCGGTTCTCTTTCCCCGCCTGCGGCGGGGGAAAGAGAACATCAACTCAGTTTTTCCTCATTGATAAAGGTATTTTGCAGTGATGTGATAAAGGGATAGTCATAATATAAAATACAGATCCCGATTTGGTTGTGTATCGTTCACCCGACGAAGGCGGGGGGACAATACGAAAGAACAGCCATTTTGTATCATCGGCAATACACATCAAAATCGGGAGAAATACAATAATAAACTTTGGAGATGAATAAAATTGGCAGAGATACTGTATTTGGTGATACCTTGCTACAATGAGGAGGAAATGCTCCCCATAACGGCTAAGGCATTGATGAAAAAGATGGACGCGCTGATAAGTGAAGGCAAGATAAGTCCCAAAAGCAAGGTAATGCTGGTGGACGACGGTTCTAAAGACAAGACATGGGAAGTCATCGAGAAACTGCACGGGCTGGCACAGACCGATATATTCACAGGCATAAAGCTCTCCCGCAACAGGGGACACCAGAATGCACTGCTGGCAGGTCTTATGACAGCAAAGAACTATGCAGATATAACTATTTCGATGGACGCTGACTTGCAGGACGACATCAACGCCATCGACGGCATGCTTGAAAAACGCGCTGAGGGCTGTGAGATAGTCTACGGCGTGAGATCGTCGAGAGAGACCGACACTGCTTTTAAGCGGAACACCGCGCGTGCTTACTACAAAATGCTGGAAATGATGGGCGTTGAGATAACTTATGACCACGCTGATTACAGACTTATGAGCAAAAGGGCTGTCGAGGCACTGGCTGATTTCAAGGAGGTCAACCTGTTCCTGAGAGGTATGGTGCCGATGTTGGGCTTTAAAAGCGACATCGTGAAGTACGAGAGAAACGAGCGCGTGGCGGGCGAATCAAAGTACCCGCTGAAAAAGATGCTGGCTTTCGCAGTCGAAGGCATAACCTCACTTTCGGTAAAGCCCATAAGATTTATCACGGCGCTGGGCGTTATCATTTTCGTTATCTCTATACTGATGCTGATGTACTTCCTTATCGACAAGGCTTTCGGCAACACAGAAAGAGGCTGGGCTTCCACGATAGTTTCGATATGGGCTATCGGCGGACTGCAAATGCTGGCGATAGGCGTTATCGGCGAATATATAGGCAAGATCTATCTGGAAACTAAGGCAAGACCTAAGTTTATCATAGATATAAATCTGGAAGAGAAGTAAATTTCTTCCGAAACGGCAAAATATGGTCACAGGCTGACAGACAGCGGCATGCGGCAGAAATGCGGGGCTGTTCCCGAAAGGGGCGGCGCGGCAAAGGGTGCTTGGTGATCGCACGCATGTGCGGCTAAATGCAGGAAACAAGCTTGGAACTGCGGGAAAAGTCAGCAGACACACAGATCAAAAAGGAGTAGAAAATTATGGCAAATCAGAATTTACAGATCTCGGGCAAGATCTCAAACGAGAAGATCGACAACAAGGGACTTATCGAGTCTATCGCAGAAATGAGAAAGGAATTCAACCCCGATTCACAGAACAAGGTCATCAACAATGCGCTGAGATCGACTTTCCTTGTACCTGCGATGCTGGAAAAAAATCAGGAGCTGGTAGCTGACAAGGACAATCACGTTCAGTTCCAGGATAAGCAGACTGCTAAGTTCATGCTGGTAAACAAGAATGTCAAGAACGAGAACGGCGAGGAGCAGACCATCTCTTATTTCCCTGTTTTCACAAGCAAGGAAGCTATGGACGAGATGAGAAAGACCACCGACCAGAACTTCATGCCTTTCGCTATGAAGTTTGCAGATATTGCTAACCTTACCGAGAACACACCCAACGTTTCAGGCTTTGTTATCGACCCATTCACAAAGGAGCATAACCTGCCCTTCACCAAGCCGATGCTGGAGTCCATCAAGCAGACCCTCATCAATTTCAAAAAAAGCAGAGAAGCTGCTGTAAAGGCTGCTGAGGAAGCAACAGGTGAAAGCGCACCCAACATCACTGTAAACTCCAACAAGGACGAAGTTTAATATTACGATGGGTCGGGACGGGCAAGCTGTTCCGACCCTTTTTATGCTGACGGCGACGGATCATAGCAAACGCCATAAAATTTCATACACATTCCGCCCGCGATACAATGAGCGCCCGTATCTGCAAGCGGTACATGTGAAATTTTTGATTTCGTTTGTGGTTATCCCGCTGACACACCACCAAAACAGCGGTTATACAGAACTTAAGGTTCTTGGCGTATATCCTTCCCCCGATGCAGGCGGGGGAAAGATATTGGGCGCTTGGTTATCCTTTTGTTCACCGCATTTTTAGTTGGTGTGCTAAGGGATAGTCATAATTTCGTTTACTATAATGTATCAGCTTTGCCGTCTGACAGATGTGAGGTGAGCCGAATGAGATATATCTATTGTCCGCAGTGCGGCAGAAAACTGATCGACAGACCTGCGGGCGACGAGGGACAAGTCCCCTACTGCACGGGCTGTGACAAGCTGTGGTTCGATACTTTCCCCAGCTGTTCGATAGTGCTGGTGGCGAACGAATATGACGAGATAGCACTGCTGAGGCAGAACTACATGTCAGACAAGTACACTACTTTTGTTTCGGGGTACATAACTCCCGGTGAAAATGCCGAGCAGACAGCTGTGCGCGAGGTCAGGGAAGAGATAGGCATAGACCTTGACGGCGTTGACTACGCGGGCACATACTGGTTCGAGAAACAGGGGCTGCTGATGCACGGCTTTATCGCACGGGCGAAAAAACAGCCGCTGGTGCTGTCAACTGAGGTGGACTGGGCTGACTGGACACCCGCCGAGAAGGTGATAGAGACTATCTTCCCCGACTCGCCGGGAAATGCCGCTTATGCGATATACATGAAGTTTATGGAAGAATACTGCCGAAAGGGGGAGAAGTGATGTACGCTGAGGAAGAAAAGTTCGCGCAGATACAAAATGAACTCAGGCAGAAAATAAGTCTGGAGGACAGCTTTTCGGCTGATGACCTTAAAACCGTCGCGGGCGTAGACCTCGCCTACTGGCAGGAGGACGGCACAGAACGGGCTGTCTGCTGTATAGTGGTGGTAGATGCCGCCAGCGGCGAAGTCATCGAGAAAAAGCAGTGTGACGGCGTGATAGATGTGCCGTATATACCCGGTTATCTGGCTTTCAGGGAACTCCCGCTGGTGCTGAAAACAGTCGGACTGCTGGAAAATGGACCCGATCTGTATATTTTTGACGGCAACGGTTATCTTCACCCGCGTCACATGGGCATAGCGACACATGCGGCGCTGGTCATGGGCAGACCCGCTATGGGCATAGCGAAAACATACTTCCGCGTTGACAAAAAGACCGACTACACCGAACCCGCCGAAGATGCGGGCAGTTACACCGACATCGTGATCGACGGCGAAGTATACGGTCGTGCGCTGAGGACTCACAAGGGCGTTAAGCCTGTTTTCGTGTCGGCAGGAAGCGGCATAAGCCTTGACACTGCCTGCAATATCGCTCTGCGGCTGACTTCAAAGGAAAGTCACATACCTATCCCGACCCGTCTTGCAGACCTTGAAACGCATACGGCGAGGGCGGCGCTGAGAGGCGGCGCGGAAGAATAGGCGTTTTCCCCGCAAGGGGACGGAAACAGTTTACCTTCCATATCTGATACTGCACGCTTACGAAACAACTCATTCCCCGCAAGGGGACGGAAACAGCAAGTGAACGAGATGGTCATCTATACTCTCTCTAGAAACAACTCATTCCCCGCAAGGGGACGGCACTAAAAGACCCCGCAATAACCGTATTTCCTTAATGGAAACAGCGCAAAAGCTGACTTGACAGCGCAATTATTCTTGTGATAAAATGTAACTACCAACTTTTTCTATTCGGGAGGGTATCATGTTCAAGAATAATTACCGCAACGTGTTTGCCGAGATCGGCAAGAGCGAAACTGAAATAAAAGCGCGGCTGGATAAGCTGACAGAAGAATTTTTCTTCGGTGATGACAGCTTTTACCACGAAGTCGGAGATATGGGCTATCTCGAAGATACGGGCAACCATGATGCCCGCACTGAGGGCATGTCCTACGGCATGATGCTGGCTGTACAGCTGGACAGAAAAGATATTTTTGACAGGATATGGAAATGGTCAAAGCGCCACATGTACATGACCGACGGCTGGAACGCGGGTTATTTCGCGTGGTCTTGTCAGCCTGACGGAACGCACAACTCCGACGGTCCTGCGCCCGACGGCGAGGAATACTATGCGATGGCGCTGTTTTTCGCTTCACACCGCTGGGGCGACGGCGAGGGCATATTCAATTACAGCAAAGAGGCGAAAGACCTCCTGCGAAGCTGTCTGCACAAGGGCGAGGGCGATACAGTCGGTGCGCCCATGTGGGATATTGAGCGCAGGCTGATACTTTTCGGACCTGCCTGCGATTTCAGCGACGCTTCATACCATCTGCCGCATTTTTACGAGCTTTTCGCACTCTGGGCATACGAAGAGGACAGAGAGTTCTGGGCGGGTGCGGCTAAGGCGAGCCGCGAGTATATCGCGAAGTCCTGCCACCCCGTAACAGGCATGAACCCCGAATACGGCGAGTTTGACGGCTCACCGATGTCAAGACCTCTCCCCTGGACGCATGACAGGCACGATTATTTTTACAGCGATGCTTACCGCACTGCCGCAAACATCGGGCTTGACTGCGAATGGTTCGGCAAGGACGAGGGGCATTTTGCCGCCGTCCCCAGATTACAGCACACGCTGGGCATCATAAACCGCGATGATCCTTACATGACATATGAAGTCGATGGCACTAAGCTGACACAGCCCGCACTTCACCCCGTCGGGCTTATGGCGACTACCGCTATGGGTTCGCTGGCGGTGAGAGAAAAGCTGTCACTGACATCACCCGACCCAAAAGTTCGTCTTGCGGCTGAATGGGCAGAAAAGCTGTGGAACGCTCCCCTGCGCACAGGCGGGCGGCGGTATTACGACAACTGCCTTTACATGTTCGCATTTCTGGCGCTCAGCGGCAATTACCGCATCTGGTAAAAAAACAACGACACCCCTGCTTTAAGTACGGTACGCATAAAGAAGTTTTACGCCATAGTATTTCTGATGTAAGGTCAGAAGTACTATGGTGTTTCTATTGACAGTACAGAGATGATGTGCTATAATTGTTACTGACAAAAATCGGAATTTGCGGAGGTATGTTATGGAGATAAAAATAAGACCTGTTGTCATTGATGATTATGATCTGATTTTTGAACTTTGGAATAGCACAGAACAGTCAAGGCGTGCGCTTAATCCTGTTGATGACAGTCGTGAGGGGATTGAAAAATATCTAAAACGTAATCCTAAAACCTGTTTTTTGGCATACACTCCAGAGAATGAAAACAAGATTCTTGGAGTGATCTTAACTGGTCATGATGGAAGACGGGCAATTGTTCATCATATGTGTGTCCACCCCGACTATCGTCGTAAGGGAATAGCTCATATGCTTGTGATAAAAGCAGAAGAAGCCATGCAAATGGAAGGAATCAGCAAAATATTTGGACTGGTCTTTAAAGATAACGAAATTGCAAATTCATTTTGGGAAGCAGAGGGGTATTCACTCCGTACAAACCTGAATTATCGGAATAAAAGCTTGAATGATAAGGTTCCACAAGGAGAATAATTCACTAAATTCTGATTTAGCTTAGCAACATAAATATTCACAATGCCCCTGAGTACTTTGTAACACTCAGGGGCAAAAATTCTATATAGGTATCTGTCTTATGACAGCAGGGGTGTTTTATGTTTCTCACAATTTTGGCGTGTCGGCGCGGAAAGCAATACACGACCAGATCGGGACTTATGTTTTACGCACAATAAAAGGCGCTTCCCTTTTGCGGGGAAGCGCCTTGTTGTTATATTTTATTCAACAGTTACGCTCTTTGCGAGGTTTCTGGGCTTGTCAACGTCAAGACCCTTAGCCACCGAGATATAGTAACCCAACAGCTGTAACGGTACTACCGCAAGGCTTGCCGCGAACAGCGGGTCGGTCTTGGGAACGTATGCGGTGAAGTCTGCGGTATCCTCAACGCTGTAATTGCCGTATGAGGTCAGACCCATTATGTATGCGCCGCGCGACTTGCACTCGACCATGTTGGAGACTGTCTTTTCAAACAAAGCCTGCTGTGTCAGCACGCTTATTACCAGTGTGCCGTTCTCGATAAGCGAGATAGGACCGTGTTTCAGTTCGCCTGCGGCATAAGCCTCCGAATGGATATAGCTTATCTCCTTCATTTTCAGCGAACCCTCAAGGCTAACTGCGTAGTCGATACCTCTGCCGATAAAGAAAGCATCGCGTATATTCGAGAACTTAGATGCGAACCACTGTATGCGCTCTTTATCCTCCAGTATCTTTGCCACCTTGTCGGGAATGGTGTTCAGTTCTTCCAGCAGTTCGGCAAATCTCTCTTCGGTTATCTCTTCGCGCACTTTGGCGAACTGCATAGCCAGCAGATAAGCGGCGATAAGCTGTGTGCTGTACGCCTTTGTTGTAGCAACAGATATTTCGGGACCCGCGAGTGTGTAGAACACGCTGTCAGCCTCTCTTGCGATATTCGAGCCGACAACATTGACTATGCCGAGAGTTTTTATGCCGCGCTCCTTAGCAAGTGTGAGAGCGGCGCGGCTGTCGGCAGTTTCGCCCGACTGGCTGATTATAACCACAAGGCTGTTCTTGCTGAGGGGCATCTTCCTGTATCTGAATTCGCTGGCAAGTTCTACCCTGACAGGTATAGAAGTCAGTTCTTCAAACACATACTGTGCCGCAACGCCCACATGGTAAGCCGAACCGCAGGCAACTATGTATATCTGGCTCAGCGCCTTTACCTCTTCATCGGTCAGACCGAATTCGTCAAGCACGATACTGCCGTCCTTGACAACAGAGTTTATGGTATCCCTGATGACCTTAGGCTGTTCGTGTATCTCTTTTAGCATGAAGTGCTCATAGCCGCCCTTTTCTGCGGCTTCGGCGTTCCACTTTATCTCGGTGAGTTCCTTTGTTATCTCCTCACGCTCGATATTATAGAACTTTACTTCGCCCTTAGACAGCTTCGCTATCTCCAGGTTGCCGATATAATAAACGTTCCTTGTATATTTGAGTATGGCAGGCACATCGGAAGCCACATAAGTTTCGCCGTCAGCGATACCTATTATCATGGGGCTGTCCTTGCGGGCTGTGTAGATCTCTTCGGGATATTCCTTGAACATAACGCACAGCGCATAACTGCCGCGTATACGTATCATAGCCCTCGCGATGGAGTCAACAGGACCCTCGCCGTACTTGCGGTAGTAGTAGTCTATCAGCTTAACAGCGACTTCGGTATCGGTCTGCGACCTGAAAGTGTAGCCCGCCTTTAACAGCTTCTCTTTAAGTTCCTGATAGTTCTCTATGATGCCGTTATGTACCGCGATGACATTTTCATCGTCAGTGGCATGCGGGTGAGCGTTCAGCGCAGATGGTTCACCATGCGTCGCCCATCTTGTATGACCTATACCGCAGCAGCCTTTTACAGCCTTGCCGCCATCGGTCATATTGACCAGCACTGCCAGCTTGCCCTTTTCCTTGATTATCTCGGTATCTCTGTCACCGTCGCGCACAGCGATGCCCGCCGAGTCATAACCTCTGTATTCCAATTTGGACAGACCGTCCAGCAGCACAGGTGCCGCCTGACGCATACCTGTAAATCCAACTATTCCGCACATGTATGTATACCTCCCAAAATGCGGCATTTCCCGCCGCCATCTGTATTCATTATCATTTAAATAAGGTGACAAACACCTAGTATGATTATATCAGAATAACGCCCGACTGTCAATAGTTATGTTAACTTTTTGGCAGTTTGACACACAGCGGTCACATATTCACCCGCTGTGGTTTGCCGAGAAAACATCTGCCACATCTGATATTGTAATATATGCGGCGGGGTCGGTATCATGCACGATATTTCTCATTCTCGTGACCTGAAAAGAGTTTTACAGGTGTCAGGAAAATGGTTATGCCGAAGTTGGATCGCTATAATGGTTTCAGTTTTGACAGTATCTTCTTCAAATCATACCTCCCTGATGACTTCGTAGCCCTTTTTGGTGACAGCATCTTCCAGCGCCGCAAGGTCACGTATGGGCGAACAAAGCGTCAGTACGGCTGTGCCCGCCTTAAAGTCGCAGACCGCTTCTGCCACCTCATCAAAAGATTCAAGGGCTTTTCTGACAGTTGCTTCGCAGTGGGGACACATCATGCCGTTTATGCGCATGGTGTAAGTTTCAGACTTCTGTTCGGGCGCGAGGTCATCGGGCAGTGCCACACAGTTTCGTGCCTTGTCGCGGGCGGGCGAAAAGATGTCTTTCAGATTTAGCCGCAGTGCATTCGTCACCACCGTGAAGCTGGACAAACTCATCGCCGCCGCCCCGAACATCGGCTGTAACTCCCAGCCGAACAGCTTTATAAAAGCACCTGCCGCCAGCGGAATGCCGATGACATTGTAAATAAACGCCCAGAAAAGGTTCTGATGTATGCTTCTCAGCGTCATGCGGCTGAGTCGTATGGCGGCAGGGACATCGGTAAGGCGGCTGTTCACCAGCACCACATCTGCGGCATCGACTGCCACATCTGCCCCCGCGCCGATAGCTATGCCCATATCAGCACGGGTGAGGGCGGGTGCATCGTTGATGCCGTCACCCACCATAGCCACTCTGCCGACTGCCTGCAACTTGCGTATAACGCTTTCCTTGCCGTTTGGCAGAACGCCCGCTATCACACGGTCAACTCCCGCCTGCCTGCCGACTGCTTCGGCGGTGCGGGCGTTGTCGCCTGTCAGCATCACCACCGACAGACCCATATTTTTCAGCTGTTTTATGGCTTCTGCGCTCTCCTCTTTCAGCTGATCTGCGGCGGCTATCATGCCCAGCATTTTCCCGCCTTTTGCAAAGAACAGCGGTGTCTTGCCCTCGCCTGCCAGTGCTTCCGCCTTTGACTTCAGCTCACCGCTGACGGTGCAGTACTTCTCTATCAGCGCAAGGTTTCCGCCGTAAAGTTCAGCGCCGCCGAACCTGCCGCGCAGTCCGCTTCCCGAAAGCGCTTTGAAATCGCTGACAGTTTCGGCTTTTACGGAATTTTCCTCACAGTACCGCATCACAGCGCCCGCAAGAGGGTGTTCGCTCATATTTTCAAGGGACGCGGCGGCGATCAGCAATTCGCTCTCCGAAATGCCGTCTGCGGGTATCACATCGGTCACAGCGGGTTCACCTTTTGTGACTGTGCCTGTCTTGTCCAGCGCGACTATCTGCACCCTGCCCGTTTCTTCCAGCGAAACAGCCGTCTTGAACAGCACGCCGTTTTTAGCGCCCATGCCGCTGCCCACCATTATCGCAACAGGCGTTGCAAGTCCCAGCGCACAGGGACAGCTTATCACCAGCACCGAGATAGCCCGCGCCAGCGCATAGCCCGCAGTCTGCCCCACAGCCAGCCATATCACCAGTGTAAGCGCCGCTATGCCGATAACGGTCGGGACGAAAATGCCCGAAACACGGTCGGCTATCTTGGCGATGGGTGCTTTGGTGGCGGCGGCATCGCTGACCATCTTTATTATCTGCGCGAGGGTGGTGTCCTCGCCCACCCGCTGTGCCCTGCACCGCAGGAAACCCGTCTGATTTATAGTTGCGGATGAAACATGACTGCCCGCCTGCTTATCGGCAGGTATCGACTCGCCTGTGAGTGCGGCTTCATTGACAGCGCTCTCGCCCTCTATGACCACACCATCAACAGGCACGCTCTCACCTGGACGCACAACAAAGATGTCACCCACCTGCACATTCTCTATGGGCATCACGACTTCTTTGCCGTCACGCTCGACTGCGGCAGTTTTGGGTGTCAGTTTCATAAGACCTTTCAGCGCATCAGTGGTCTTGCCCTTTGAACGCGCCTCCAGCAGTTTGCCGACCGTTATTAGCGTCAGTATCATGGCGGCAGACTCAAAGTAGAAGTTCATCATAAGTTCTTCCGTTTTGGCGGTATCGCCGTCAGTGACAGCGCGTGTCATGGCAAAAAGCACGAAAACGCTCCACAAAAACGATACCCCCGAACCCATCGCCACAAGGGTGTCCATATTGGGCGAGCGGTGTACCAGCCCCTTAAAGCCGCTCACAAAAAATTTCTGATTTATGACCATCACAGCGGCGGCGAATATCATCTCAAACAGCCCCATCGCAAGATGATTTCCCTCAAAAAACGCAGGCAGAGGAAAGCCCCACATCATGTGACCCATCGAAACATACATAAGCGGTATGAGCAGGCAAAGCGAAGCTGTCAGCCGCTTTTTCAGCTTCGGCGTTTCGCGGTCAGCAAGGGTGTCATCTTCGGCGGGGGCAGACTTTGCGCCCTTTCGCGATGCGCCGTAGCCCGCATCTTCCACCGCTTTTATAATACTTTCGGGCGAAGCACTTCCCTCAACGCCCATCGAATTTGTCAGCAGGCTCACCGAGCAGGCAGTCACGCCGTCAACAGCGGCAACGGCTTTTTCCACCCTTGCACTGCACGCCGCACAGCTCATGCCCGTAACGTTATACTGTTCCATCTTGTACCCCCTTACTTCATCAGCTTTTGCAGAGTTGCCGCCAGCTCATCTATGGTTTCGTCCCTGCCCGCACGAATGTCATCAGCCACACAGGTGCGTATATGATCTGTCAGCAGTTCCCGCGAAAAGGCGTTCATCGCGGCATTCACGGCGGCGCACTGCGTAAGTATATCGGGGCAGTAGGCGCTGTCCTCCACCATAGCCTTAATGCCGCGCACCTGACCCTCGATACGGCTCAGGCGGTTAAGCAGGCGCTTGTATTCTTCCTCACTGCGGACTTTTTTTCGCCCACAGCACTCGCATTTATGTTCACTCACAGTATCCCCTCCTCTACGTAACATTATATACCCCCGGGGGGTATTTTGTCAAGTGCAAAAACGGCGGAAGAAATATCTTCCGCCGAAAATCAACAATTATAACGAGAAAATACTGAGTTAATGTTATCTTTCCCTCGCCGCAGGAGGGGGAAAGATAACCGCATTATATCATTTACTATGTATACCATTCCACCACATCGAAAGACGACTCAGCCACCTCGACAATGATGCCCTCAAATCTCTCGGTGAGGGCTTTTTTCATGTAGTCACAGAAGATATTCTCGGTGTAATAATGCCCCGCATCGAACACGGTCAGACCTGCGTTATAGGCATCAACAAAGACATCGTGCTTGACATCGCCCGTGATGAAAGCGTCACAGCCTTTCGCGATAACATCGCCCATAAAACTTCCGCCGCTTCCCGAACACACCGCTATCTTTTTAAGGGGGGTATTTTTTGCGCGGTCATACCTGACAGTAGGCGTGCCCAGCTTTTCTTTGCAGAGCGCGGCGAGGTCTGCCGCCATAATGCCCTGATGCCCGCATATACAGCCCATCTCAGCGCCATGCTCGACGGTTATGCAGTCATCGGGTATCAGCCCCAGTTTTTCACAGAGTATCTTGTTCATCACAGTGCTGTCAAAATTAGTGTGCGCCGAAAGCACCGCAACATTTCCCCTTACCAGCTGACCCACCACGCTTTCGGGGTCAAGCTGTTTTATGCCGCGAAAAATTACAGGGTGATGTGTCAGCACCAGCTGAAAGCCCTTTTCGGCGGCTTCCCTCGCCACATCTTTCGTGCAGTCCAGCGAAAGCATCACCTTGTCGGCAGGCATCGACATATTGCCCACGCACAGCCCGCTGTTATCGTAGCCCTCTTGCAGTGAAAAGGGTGCAAGCTCTTCAATAAAACCGTAAATATCGCTTATAGTATACATATATACACCTCTCATATCTAAGATCTCCCAATTTTGATGTGTATTGCTGATGATACAAAATGGCTGTTCTTTCGTATTGTTCCCCCGCCTGCGGCGGGGGAACAATACACGCCAAGAACCGTAAGTTCTGTATAACCGCTGTTTTTGTGGTGTGTCAGCGGGATAACCACATTCTAAAATAAAAGGGCGGTAAGACCACCGCCCTTATGGTTATTTACTTTTTTTGCCAAAAAGACCGCTCTTTTTCTGGGGCTTTTTACCGATATTCTCGGTGGGGTCGCCGAAACGCTCTTTGTTCTTCTCCATATCCATAGCAGTATCGTGTACGCTTGCCGTCATCAGACCTGTCATCTGCTGCATCAGCAGGCTCTGCTCAAATATCTCGACTGCTTCTTCGCATGTCTCAGCCTCGCCGCTGACCAGAAATCCCTTTATCTGACCGATATTGGTCATGTAGTCCATATCCAGCTCCATAAAGTCGATCTTCTTCCTCAGTGCCGCAAGATAGTCATCGCGCTGTTTTTCAAGCTGTTTTATCCTGCCTTCGAGAAGTTCTATCTGCTCGGTTATGCCCTCATTGACCTCCATCTGATGGTTCCTGACTTCGGTGAGCTTCTGGGAGTAGTAATTGTTCGCCAGTTTGTAGCCGAATGCTGTCACCAGAGCAAAGCCTACCACAGGCACTATCCAGAGAAAGCCCGAATGGAACGCCGCAGCAAGTATCGCCGCAAATATCACTGCACCTATCAGCACATATACCATTGTCTTGTTGCGCTTGCCCTTGAAATCGAATTCTTTCTCAGCCTCGCTGACATCCCTTATATAAATTTTCAGGTACTCCTTATTTTCCTTGCTGACTTCCACGCCTTCGGCAAACTCAAAGTATCTGTTTATATAGCATTCCGCCAGATCCATCTTTTCCAGCTCAGTCATACACTCACCCTCTGACTCCCTCTCGTCCTGTTACCATGTAAAAAACCAAATATGCAAAGTAGAAGTTTATATAGATAAATTATATCATATGTTCCCTATTTTGTCAACATTTTTATAATTATTTTATTTAATAAGATTAAATTACTATAACAGCATTCTGCGTTTTTCTCACCATCTCAGGCACGGAAAGCTGCACCCTCTTAAATGCTGCCCGTAACAGTGTCATTCCCGGCTGTGTTTTTGACTATCCCCTTAGCACACCACTTTTATCAATGAGGAAAAACTGAGTTGATGTTATCTTTCCCCAGCCGCAGGCGGGGAAAGATAACCGCCAACTGTATTTGGTTCCCGATATAACATCGTTTATTTTGGTGTATCAGCGGGATGATCACAAAAAGAAATGACCGTAACAGTTATTCATCATCACCGTCATCATTCCCACTCGCATCATTATCCTCGGGCTGATCGCGGAATGTTTCATCAATGGCATTGTTTATGTCCTTTTCGGCGCGGCGCATCATGGCACTGAAAGTGTTGAAGCCCTCTGCGGCATTCTCAAATGTGCTTCTCAGCATATCCGTGAAATAATAACCGCCCTCTTTTTTAGCAGTGCTGTCTTTAGAGGTGTTTTCGGGCTTTTTCTCCTCCCTGACTTCCTCTGCCGCGATATTCTCCTTATCGGGAATGTCCTGCGCGGGCGCGTCTGCCGCCTCTTTTTCTTCTGCCTTTTCCTCAACCGCCTGTGGGAAAGCAGCCGTGATATTCTCAGCCTTGATAGTACTGCCGTTCTTCACCTTAGAATATATCAGGTCGAGCGCCTGTTTCGGCAGTGTCACCCCGTTAAGCATGAACTGTGTGCCGCCGCACTCGCTCTCCGCATCTATCATCATGCCAACGCCGTCATCTGTGACGGTGACATTTTCGAGCCTGACGATACAGCCTTCTCCCACCTTAGCCAGCACCAGAGAAAGCGCATAAGCCGTGATCTCGCTGTCGCCGAAAACAAAACTGCTGCCCGCCGATGCATTTCCTATCATCATAAAGCTCCTGTCAGCGGCAGGTGATACGGTACAGCCGCGCAACACAAAAGCACAGCCGCTCCCCACTCTGAACAGTTTCTCAGCAAGTTCGCTCTCGCTGATCTTTTCGCCTGTCACCTCAATAGTCTGACCGTCCTGCCCTGCGGCGGGAACATCGACAGTATCTTCGCCGTTATCCACATAATCAGGCTTGCTGTTGTCTGCGAACATAGTGCCGTCAGGGTCTATCCCCCTCCTGACCTGATCTATGACACTGTCAATATCAAACCCCTGTTTAGCCTTGTCTATGACCTTCTCCACATCAAAGCCCTGTTTAGCCATATCTATCAGCTTTTTGAAAGTCCTGCCGCCGATATTGAGATTGGGGAACTCGGGCTTGCTGAAAAACGAGTCCCTGCTGCCCGTATCTCTTCCGAAAAAACCTTTTCGCTTTCCGTTCTCAGCCAGCCACTGCTCATAGCTCATATCGCCGAGCATCGAGTAAGCAGTCTCGGGCAGCGGCGCTAAGAACCTTGCAGGCGCACGCTCCTGCGTGATGATGATGTTCCAGTCCTCAGCCACACCCGTATTGAAAGGCAGTTCAAACACCCTCAGCAGACCTGTCTTGTCGCGCTTGCTGATAACAGGCTCATACCTGCTCTTGTCCAGCGCGAAAGTCATGCGGTCGTCCCAGCGGTTCTCGAGGTAGATATTCACCTGCGAGATCTCCGTGCCGTCCTCATTATGACCGCCTATCATGGCAAATCTGAAAGTATAGTCGGTATACCTTTGCAGCTTCATCTTGCTGATTATCTGAGTGCGGTGCTTGTCGTGATCGCCTATCTCCCAAAGTTCGGCGTTGCCGAGAGTGGTGGTCATAAACGCACGCTGACCCGCGTTGCTGCGGCAGCTTTTATCGAACCCGAATTTTCTTGGGTCAAACTCTATAATTTTACTCATTTGCTGTTCCTCCGTATTTATCCTGTCAGACATAGAGTGAGCAGCATTCATTTTTATAACACAGTCGCTCACATACTCTGCCCGACCGTTTTTTACCAGCCCCTTAGCCCGTTTAGGGTAAGTTGAGCCGATGACGTTTCCGTTTTCGTCAATAATGACTATCTCTTTTGACATTATATACTCCCTCACAAGTTTTTTATCATGGGTGTCTTCCCCTGAAAGAAGCATTGTACTGCGGCAGCTGTTTTTTGTTATGGGTGTCATCCCCGTACCGTAACATTTATTATACCAAATTTACGTCCTTCTGTCAATCGGGGTTTGGGGTTTTACATGAAAAATTTTTGTTTATTGGATTATTTTTGTACACAGATTCAGTATTTGGTTCAGCTTAGGGGAAGTTATTATTCACTCTACACTATTCAGGTCAGCAAAAAAAGCCTGAGAATATCACATTTTGAAATGTGGTTATCCCGCTGACACACCACATTTCAAATTGTAGGGCGGGGGCTTGCTCCCGCCGTTCGGTCAGCAGTCCCCGACAGAAAACGCATTTCAAATTATGACTATCCCTTTAGCACACCAACTAAAAATTCGGTAAACAAAAGGATAATTGAGCGCCCCATATCTTTCCCCCGCCCTGCCGCTGAAAGGCCGCCGAAAATGTGTAGGGGCGGGACTTGCCCGCCGCCTTTTTCATCGCCATTCTCCACATAACACACAGCTGCAATTTCATTTGTGAGCCACCGCTCTGCCGCCGAAAGAACGCCGAAAATGTGTAGGGCGGGACTTGCCCGCCGCATTTTCATCGCCATTCTCCACATAACACACAGCCGCAATTTCATATGATCCGGGCGGGAGCAAGCCCCCGCCCTGCATTCCGCAGGCAGCACACTGCCGCATATCCCACACACATATGACACATATCACAACTTTTCGCAAGCCGTATTGTGCTTTTTGCACCAATAACTTTTAACCTTGACTAACCGAATTTGTATCAATGTCCGAAAATGGTAAAATCACTTGACAAACGGGTGGGATTGGTGTATACTCATACACATAAACAGCAACGGCGCTGTGGACTTGATCGTGAGTTCACAGCGCTTTATTTTTTTTGGAGGGATAATTATGGTTAATGTACCCGAGATCTTCGGCTCTGATGTATTTAATGAGTCGGTAATGAGAGAAAAGCTGCCAAAGGCTACGTTCAAGGCACTGAAAAAGACCATCGACAACGGCGACCCGCTTGCCGCTGATGTGGCAAACATCGTGGCTAATGCCATGAAGGACTGGGCTGTTGAAAAGGGCTGTACACACTTCACACACTGGTTCCAGCCGATGACAGGTCTTACCGCTGAAAAGCTGGACAGCTTCATTCAGCCCGCTGATGGCGGTCACGTTATCATGGAATTCTCGGGCAAAGAGCTGGTAAAGGGCGAGCCTGATGCTTCCAGCTTCCCTTCAGGCGGACTGAGAGCCACTTTTGAAGCAAGAGGCTACACCGCTTGGGACCCGACTTCTTACGCATTCATCAAGGAAAAGACCCTCTGCATACCCACCGCTTTCTGTTCGTACAACGGCGAAGCGCTGGATAAAAAGACCCCTCTGCTGAGGTCGATGGAAGCTATCAACCGCTCTGCACTGAGAGTGCTGAAACTGTTCGGTTCAGATGCTACAAGAGTTATCTCAAACGTAGGTCCCGAGCAGGAGTATTTTCTGGTGGACAGAGAGATGTACTCCCACAGAAAAGACCTTATCTTCACAGGCAGGACACTGTTCGGCGCACCCGCACCAAAGGGACAGGAGCTGGAAGATCACTACTTCGGCACTATCAAGACGAGAGTTGCGGCTTACATGAAGGATCTCGATGAACAGCTGTGGAAGCTGGGCATCTATGCAAAGACCAAGCATAACGAGGTCGCACCCGCACAGCACGAGCTTGCACCTATATACGGCACTACCAACATCGCCACCGACCATAACCAGCTGACGATGGAGATAATGAAGAGAACTGCAAGAAAACACGGTTTCAAGTGTCTGCTGCACGAAAAGCCTTTCGCAGGCATCAACGGTTCGGGCAAGCACAACAACTGGTCGCTTGCCACCAACACAGGCGTGAACCTCCTCGAACCAGGCAAGACCCCTGCCGAGAACGCACAGTTCTTACTGTTCCTGACTGCCGTTATCAAGGCTGTTTACGATTATCAGGACGTTCTCAGGGCTTGCGTGGCTACTGCGGGCAACGACCACAGACTGGGCGCTAACGAAGCACCTCCCGCTATCATCTCTATTTTCTTGGGTGATGAGCTGACAGGCGTGCTTGATGCCATCGTAAACGGCTACAAGTATGAGGGCGAACACGTTGAAATGGAGATAGGCGTTGACGTTCTGCCGCATTTCGCAAAGGACACCACCGACAGAAACAGAACTTCGCCTTTCGCTTTCACAGGCAATAAGTTCGAGTTCAGAAGCCCGGGTTCAAGACTTTCCTGCGCAGGTCCTAACACTGTTATAAATACCATAGTTGCTAAGGTGCTGGACGATTTCGCTGACGTTCTCGAAAAGGCTGACAATTTCCAGGACGCACTGGACGACCTTATCAAGAACACCATCAAGGAGAGCAAGGCTATCATCTTCAACGGTGACGGCTATTCTGAGGACTGGGTGAACGAAGCCGAGAAGAGAGGTCTGCTGAACCTGAAAAGCACACCTGAGGCTGTTCCCACCTACCTTGCGCCAAAGAACGTTGAGCTGTTCTCAAAGTACAATGTTTACAGCGAGACTGAGCTGAGATCGCGCGTTGAGATACTGCTGGACGAATACTGCAAGACCATCAACATAGAAGCGCTGACCATGATAGACATGGCTAAGAAGGACATTCTGCCTGCGGCGGCAACATATATCAAGGAGCTGGCAGAGACTTCAAAGCTGGCTAAGGACTGCGGCGCTGTCACCAGCTTTGAGGACGACCTTGTGAAGAGACTGTCCGCTCTGGCGGCACAGACCTACAACAAGCTCGCAGAGCTGGAGGAAGCTGAGGTAAAGGCAAGGGACATCGACGATGTTGAAGCGCTTGCCAACTACTACCACGACACGGTTTTCGTGGCTATGGGCGAGCTGAGAGCAGTCGCTGACGAGATAGAAACGCTTGTCGGCGAGAAGTACTGGCCATATCCCACATACGGTCAGCTGCTGTTCTACGTAAAGTAGATCCCAATTTGGCTGTGTATTGTTTTCCCCGCCGAAGTCGGGGGAAACGATACGAAAAAAAGCCATTCTGTATTATCAGCAATATCCCAATTTGGTTGTGTATTAAAAGCCATTCTGTATTATCAGCAATACACTTCAAAATTGGGAGTAAAGTAAAAACTGAGGTATATAAAACACAAGGGAGTGTACACGGGCTTTTAGCCGCGCTGTACGCTCCTGTTTTGTTATTTATGCGTTTCACCTACCCCATCTTATATAGCAAAAGTACCGACCTGCGCAAATGCGGGTCGGTACTTTTCTATACTGATATAGAGGTTAGAATTTAAGATTTAAAGCGGGACGGACACCATCCTCATAGGGTACAGCGTAACCATCCGAATAGACTCTCCCGCCCGGATAGACTTCCACCGCACGATCAGAACTGCCGCCGGGCGACCGCAGCCACCAATATTCGCCGATGTCTCTTATGCTGTTGTCAAGAGCTTCTGCCTCGTCAGTACTGAGCAGGTAGATGTAATCATCGGTGTCATTATTCGGATTCGTGTTGTGGGTAAGTGCTATCTTTGCCTTATCGTCGTCACTAAAGCTGTTGTAAAATTCGTTGTTCAGGTATGCTCGCAGTGTGCAGGTTTCCCATGTTACGTCTACATATTCATCGTTGTACCCTTTTTTAATAAATGATTTCTTCATAAGAAGTGTAACGCCGTCGTCCCTCTTATTGATAACATACCAGTCATAGCCGCCAAATGATACAACATCATAAATATTAGCTGCTTCATAGGGGTTGTCTATCGTAACAGAAGCAGTAAATGTAACGGTATCGGTATAACTGCCTGCGGGCTTGCCGCTATAATCTTCAACATTTATGCCGATGGACTGCGATGCAGGGAGGTCGGTGAATTCCCATGAAGTTGCAGGGGCGCTGTCATCTTCGTAGTTCATCATTTCATAGCGTACTTCATTTTCGCCCGATCTGAGCGCCCAGTCGTTTGCCGATGTTGCTGTGACTACCAGCTTTTTGTCCTCTTCGAGAGTGCCGCCTGCCTTTATCTCGCCTATCTCGTTCCAACCGCTGTTTTTGATGTCAAATGTGGCGGGTATGGTGATGGTGTAATCTGATGAAGTTACAGTCTGGTCAGTGTCACCGCCGCCGATGCTGCTGCCCGGTTCATTAGATATAACAGCAGAATTATCCAGCGAAACACCTGAAGTATCCGTCTGAACACCGCTAGGATCGTTAGGATCAAACGCATACACGCTCAGCGCCATCGGCATTGCCATGACAGCCGCGCACAGCATGGTCGTCGTTCTTCTTAAAATTGCTTTCATTTTTATACCTCCCCGATATGGAAATTTTTTATTAAAAGCGCCGAATATAGTGCGCTTTTTTCTTCATAGTCTGCCAAAGCCGCAATTATTGTCAGCGGGATAAGCATATCCAACTTTTACATGACTGCGACAAAATATTGAACAGTTTTAAGTTTGCTAACATTATAACACATTTTTGCGCAAATTGCAAGCGGCTTGATTAATTTTTCCTGATATTTTTGGATAGAATACTTAACTGAATATCTTCGTGAATATCCCAATTTTGATGTGTATTGCTTATGATACAAAATGGCTGTTCTTTCGTATTGTTCCCCCGCCTTCGGCGGGGGAACAATACACAGCCAAATTGGGATTTTTCAGATAAAAAAAGCGGTCAGCAAAGCGATGACCGCATTAAAAAGGACTGATGATATGACATTAACAAAACACGGGCTGATGCGGCTGTGTACGCTGTCACTGGCGGCTGTGACAGCTCTCTCGGTGAAGAGTTACAAGCTGATGAAAAAAGCCGATGCCGCCGAACGTTCGGTAAACAACAACTACACCGCCGCCGTCGAAGAACTGGCGCACAGCTGTGACAGCCTTTCCAACGTGCTTGAAAAACAGCTGTATGCAGGTTCGGGGCAGGTACAGCAGACCCTTGCTGTTGACCTCTACCGCGAAGCCGCCACCGCAAAAGCGGCGCTGGCGCGTCTGCCTGTGGCAAAACTGGGGCTTGAAAACACAAATAAGTTCCTCTCACAGGTGGGCAACTACTCGCTGGCGCTGTCAAAAAAACTGGAGAACGGCGAAGAACTCACCAGCGAAGAGTACTCGAACATCGCAAGGCTCAGCGAATTTTCGCAGACGCTGAGTGACAGATTATGGGAATTAGAGGGCGAAGTAGCAGGCGGCGAGCTGACTTTTCAGCAGAGCGAAAGCATGATGACCGATAAAGAACCGCCCCATGTAACAGAGGGTTTCACCGATTTTGAGGGCGGCTTTGATGACTACCCCAAACTCATCTATGACGGACCGTTCTCCGACAATATCATGGAACAGACCCCGAAAATGACCGAAAACGCAGTCGAAGTCAGCCGCGACTTCGCTTTGCAGAGGGCTTCTATGGCGCTGGACATAAACCCCTCCGACCTTTCGGAAGTGTCGGAAGTCGGCGGCAAAATGGCAGGCTGGCGCTTCTCCGACAAAGAGGGCGGGGTGTTCTGCGAGGTCACAAAGCAAGGCGGGTATATCTCGTATTTCCTCAACATGCGCGATGCGGGCAAGGCGATGATAGGCAAAACAGCGGCGCTCGACTACGCCAAAGAATACCTCGACTATCTGGGCATTCTCTCAATGGACGTGACTTACTACGAGATACAGAACGGCGTGATGACAGTGAATTTCTGCTATGACGACTTGGGCAGACGCATCTATCCCGACCTTGTGAAAGTGACCGTCGCGATGGATAACGGCGATATTCTGGGGTATGATGCGCGGGGCTTTCTGGTGAACCACCACAACCGCCGCTACGAAAAAAAGCTGTGTTCGGTGCTTCGCGCAAAAGAGGAAGTTTCGCCGCGCCTGACGGTCCTCAGCGACCGCATGGCAGTCATACCCACCGACGGCGGGAATGAAGTTCTCTGCTATGAATACACCTGCCGCGCAGGCAGCGGGCGCAAGGTGCTTGTCTATATAAACGCATACACCGCCGCAGAAGAGCAGGTGCTTCTGCTGGAAGAAAACGAAAACGGCACGCTGACTGTTTAAATTATTCAGACGACGAAAGGAGATCATCACATGGAATTTGCAAATTCAAAGACTAAGGAAAACCTTATGAGGGCATACGCGGGGGAAACTCAGGCGAGGACGAGGTACAATTTCGCGCAGGAAAAGCTGAAACAACAGCACTATGCAGTCTCGGAACTTTTCCGCTTCACCGCCGACCAGGAAAAGGAACATGCGGAAGTTTTCTATAACCACCTGAAAGAATTTTCGGGTCAGCAGGTGAAAGTCTGCGCCGACTACCCTGTTGACCTCAGCACCGATGCCTGTGAACTCCTGAAACTGGCGGTACAGCACGAAACCAACGAGGCAGAAGCCCTCTACCCCGAATTCGCCCGCACCGCAAGAGAAGAGGGTCTCGCTGATATAGCCCGCGACTTTGAGAACATCTCTAAGATAGAGAACACTCACGGCAGGCGCTTTGAGACTTTCGCAAAGCTGATGCGCGAGGGCAGGCTGTACAAGTCCGACAAAAGCGAAGTGTGGGTCTGCCTGAACTGCGGCTTTATTGTCGAAAGTGACAGCGCACCCGAAAACTGCCCTGTCTGCGGTGCAGATCAGGGGTATTATATCAGGCTGTGCATGGCTGAATGGGGCGCACGCGGCGGCTGTCAGTGACAGAAAGATGAAAATTATAAACTACACTAAAAATATCTCCTTTACCTCTTGCAATTTCTGACAAAAGAGGTTATAATAGTAGAAAAGGCGCGGCAGATCGTCTGCGTACCAAAAAGGAGGAAATTGAAATGGCATATTCTGTAACTAAGGACACCGTTATCGGTGATATTCTCGACGTTGATTTTGACGTTGCTCCCCTGTTTCTGGAGATAGGCATGCACTGTCTGGGCTGCCCTGCATCGAGAGGCGAAACTATCGAGGAGGCTTGTGCTGTTCACGGCACTGACCCTGAGGCTCTGGTAACTAAGCTGAATGAGCATTTCGCTTCAAAGCAGTAACAGGATAACAGAGTTTTCTAAAGGCACTTCTGCACCATGCAGGGGTGCTTTTTTGTCTGCCGAAAGGTCTGTCGCAGTCTTTAAAATGCGCTTTTTTTGGGGGAGTGATGGTTGATTTTTTTGCTGTGATGTGTTATAATTATCAAAAAGTTTAAATGAGGTCACATCGGGCTTAACAGCATTTCGGCGGTATCGGCAGGCGCGTGGAAATATAACATCAACTCAGTTTTTCCTCATTGATAAAGGGATAATCATAATCGCAAATGCAATCACACGTTGCGCAATTGCAAAGTTTGATTGGTTGAAAATCGGCGTTTCAAGTGGTATCATTATTTCATAAGATAAATACATAACGGAGGTCAGCAAAATGAGAACGTACACAAGCAGTCACGTCTATACGAGCCGCGGTGCTGCGAGAAATGTTTCGCCGATAAAAGCAGCGGCTCTGGTGACGGCGCTGATGGTGCTTATCGGCGGGATATTCCTTGCGGTGGGCTTTGGCATAAACAAAAGCAGTCAGCACATCAAAGAGGTCTGCACTGAGGAAGTCAATGCGCTGGTGATCGACATAAGATATGATTCAAGCGGTCTGGGTTCACCTGTTTACAGATACGACTACGGCGGAAAAGAATACAAGGCTGTGACGAACGCTTATTCAAATGACCCGCCATACGACACGGGCGACACCGCAAAGATAATGGTAGCACCCGATGATCCCGAAAAGATATATGTACCCGCCGATAACACGTCGGAATTTCTTGGCAAGATATTTATGATAGTGGGCGGCGCGATGGCAGGTATCAGCGCGGCGGTGTTTATCATCGTCTCGGCGGCAGTGAAGTCGGGCAGAAAACAGCAGATGCAGAAAAACGAGCCATGGCAGATGTAAGTCAAAAAGATCTCGCGTAAGCGATGTCGGTAAAATTATTCTCCCAATTTTGATATGTATTGCTGATGATACAAAATGGGAAACAATACACAACCAAATTGGGATAAATTATATTAAAGCTATGTTTTACAGAAGTATAACGGAGGTAGAGAAAAATGGCAAGGGTCACAAGAAAAAATCCTGTGGGATTGGTATTGGTAGGCATCATCATGGTGCTGTTGACAGTTTTTATGATAAATGCGGCAAGAAAAGAGAAGGCGATGCAGGATAGGTGTACCGCAAACGCAGCAGCAACGATAACGACAGTCTCAAAGGAGAAAAGGAGCAAAAAATCAGGTAAACGCAGAACAACTTACTATGTTTACAGAACAGGCTATGAGTTCGATGTGGACACAACTACTTACAACGGCAGCACCACACTGGATCACAGCTCGACCATCGGTGATACGATACCCGTACACTACAATCCCAACGACCCCGGTGAGCATTACACCAACAACGAAAAAGTAATTACAGCCGCTATGGTGATACCAGGTTTCATCGGTGTCATCGGCGTGATAATGATAATCGCAGGCATAACCGCCAAAAAGCAAACACGCAGCATCGGCGGAAATTACAATAATTCGGGCATCGGCGGTGCGATAGTCGGTGCGGCGCTGAGCAACAGCAGCAACAATTACAACAGCTACAACAATAACGGCTACAACGGCAGAGTCAACAGCTACAATAACCAGAGCAGTTTCGGCGGGGACAACAGCTACAACGGCTACAACAACCAGAGCAGTTTCGGCGGGAACAATAATTACAACGGCTACAATAACCAGAGCAGTTTCGGCGGGAACAATAACTATAACGGCTACAATAACCAGAGCAGTTTCGGCGGGAACAATAACTACAACGGCTACAATAACCAGAGCAGTTTCGGCGGGAACAATAACTACAACGGCTACAACAACCAGAGCAGTTTCGGCGGGAACAACAGCTACAACGGCTACAACAATGATCCTAACAGCGGTTATAATGACGGCGACTTCAATCAGCTGAACTGATCTTTCGCGGTTTGAACTGAACAGGTAACTGATTTCCCCTGTCCCGTATTTTCGGGTCAGGGGCGGTCTGCATTATTGCGGCTTTGTCCGCAGTTAAGACAGGAGGATAAATATGGCATCTATACTTGACGGCAACAGACAATTTCATATACAGACTTTGCCCGAAGAAGTCGGGAGATACGTGGTACTGCCGGGCGATCCCGGGCGTGTGCCGAAAATAGCGGCTCTGCTGGACGACGCGAAACAGGTGGCTTACAACAGGGAGTTCAACGTGTACACGGGTTATCTCGACGGCGAGATGGTAACGGTCTGCTCGACAGGCATCGGCGGACCTTCTGCGGCTATCGCGGTGGAAGAACTGGTAAAGTGCGGCGCTGATACTTTCATAAGGGTGGGAACATGCGGCGGCATGCACCTTAAAGTCTGGGGCGGCGATCTGATAATCGCGGGCAGTGCCATTCGGTGCGAGGGTACTTCTAAGGACTATCTGCCCGACGGCTACCCTGCGGCGGCGGACTACACGGTGGTAAAGGCGCTGGCTGAGTCGGCTGAGGAATTATCGGAAGATGAACACGGCAAGCGCTATCATGTGGGCGTGGTGCATTCAAAGGACAGTTTTTACGGTCAGGTCGAACCCGAGAGGTCGGGCGTGGCTTCTTATCTTCTGCCGAGATGGGAGAGTTTTGAAAAGTGCGGGTGTCTGGCTTCGGAGATGGAGTGTGCGGCAGTCTTTGCGGTGGGACAGGTGCTGGACGTTAGGTGCGGCGCGGTGCTGACTGCGATATGGAACATGCAGAGGTCTCAGCTGGGTCTGCCCGACACGATGACGAATGACTCGTCGCGTGCGATAAAGTGTGCGGTGGAGGCTATCCGCAAAATGATAGCGGCTGACAAGAAAAAGAAAAGCAAGCGCGGTGACAAGTAATGTCGTCGGCGCAGTGACGGTCGGTACGGAGGTGCTGTAATGGGGCTTAATATCAGAAAGAGCTTTAAGATAGGCAGTTTATTTAAGATAAACAAGACCAAAAAAGGTGTCAGCGTTTCGGTGGGCGGCAAAAACCTGAAAGTGACGGTAAATGATAAGAAGAAAGTGACTTTCGGTCTGCCGGGCACAGGCATATCTTATGACACAACGCTGGGGGACGGCAAGAAAACATCGGGCAGAACTTCTGCTAAAAAGCCGACTTCTGCAAAGAAGCCTGCGGCTAAGAAATGAACCGATGTTTTGCAGACTGTACATACACGGAAGTTCGGTGAAGAGCGCTGCCGCGCAGTTTGAGAAGAGGTTCGGCAGGGCGGTGAAGTGCGGGAAAGATCACCGTTTCGCGGCGTTTGAGATGACGCTGAAAGAGAACAATGAACATGACCGAAACAAACTGCGCACCTATCCCGACGGTTTTCTGTACTATGAGATAACGGCTGAACTCGAGATATATGAAGATCATATCCGCATGACGGACGAGATACTGAAAATGCTTTGGGAGAACGGTATGCCTGCTGTGGCTTCCTGTGATTATGAAGAAGAACTGAACCGATACATTTTCAGCTTATAAGTGCGGAAACAGCGGCTTATTTTTTCATTCCCCCATTGGCAGGTGCGGTATACCGTTTTTGCGCCGTCGTGTAAGGTGATCTGTTATCAGCAATACACATCAAGATAGAGGAGACATAAATTTTAATGTGATCATCCCTTTAACACACCAATATCTGATAGCCGTAATTCAGCGTTCTTGGCAATGGGCGACCCCACCCCCAACCCTCTCCCCTTACGCAGGGGAGGGGCTATGCTGCACGCCGATTTCCCGCATCTGCCCTGTTTGCTTGCAAAAATGTGGTGTATCAGCGGGATAATCATAAATTTTAATGCCTTTTACTATAAAAAGTTTAAGTACGGCGCAATAAATTACAGAATATGGGTAATTTGTGGCTAAATTTGCAAAAAGTTCATCGTTTTGACATTATACTTTAGTATATGACTGTTATAATATACACATGTGATTGTGTTTATTAATATATGTCACATATTTTTTTAAGGAGGTGAGACAGTGAGAGCTTTACAGGTAATTTGTATCGTTATCGGCATAATAGCACTGCTTCTGTTTGGTCTGTTTGCATTTTCTTCTTCTGCGATAGAACAGGAAGTGAAGAATATCGACAGCGGCAAGCCTGCGCTCGCGAAGGAAGTTACTTCGGGCGGCGAGACTAAGTACGATTTCAACGGTACACAGTATACTCTTGAGGAATACAAGAATTATATCGGCACAGCCAATAATGCAATAGGTCCTGCCAAGACCGTAACAGGCGCGGCAACATTGATCTGCGTTGTCGGTGCGATAGGTTTCGGCATCGGTGCAGGCAAGAAAAAAAGACAGATGATGAACTGATCGAACAAAAAAGCAAGGGGACACGGCATTCTTGTAAAGATATGTCGTGTCTTTTTTATGTTGAATTATTTTACTTATCCCAATTCGGAAGCAATACGAAATATGACTATCCCTTTAGCACACCAACTAAAAATGCGGTGAACAAAAGGATAATTGAGCGCCCCACGCCAAGAACCTTAATTTCTGTATAGCCGCTGTTTTTGTGGTGTGTCAGCGGGATAACCACAATACGAAAAACAGGGTCCTCGTGTTGTCGGCAATATGACAGTCCCCTCAGCGCACTTGCTGAAAGTGCGGTAAATATAAGGATAACCGAACATTGTGAAGAAAACGACAAATATGAAAGGCTGTTCGGTATGGTGTCGCGGTATGACCGCATCTCGTGTTATCAGCGATACACTTCAAAATTGGGAGTTTTACTATAAAATGACGGCTATGGCGCGGCAGTTTTCTGCTGTGACACTGCCTGAGAAGTATACAGGAGGATGTTAGAGAATGCTTTTCGGATTTGTTATTGTCGCATACGTTATAATGCAGGCGGGAGTCAGTCTGCTGACGGAATATTCTCTCGGAAAAGGCGGGATAGGGCGCGAACTTTTTCGAAAAACGCGGGCGGTAAGGCTGATAATTTACATAGCGCTGGCGCTTCTGCCGTGTCTTGGGGCGCTCCTGCCCGAAAATGAAATCAAATTCACCTGCATGAAGTGGGGCAACCTGTGGCTGGGATATTTCATCTACTATGCGGGAATGCTGCTGATATTATCGGGTATCGCGGCGATAGTATGCAAGATACGCAAAGACAGCGAAAAGAAGATATTCAGCCGCATATTGTACTGTGTGACGGTATTTGCGGCGGTCATAACGGTCTGCGGCTTGATACACGCACAGAGACCGCAGGTGGTCACATATGATGCGGACACAGGCAAAAACAGCGGAAAAACGCTTAAAGTCGTGCTTATTGCAGACCTGCACCTCAGTGTCAACTCTGTGCCCGAGACTACCGAGAAGATCGTGGAGATGATAAATTCCTGCGAGGCTGATGTGGTGGTCATCGCGGGCGATATTTTCACAAGCAACTATGCGGGTCTCAAAGACCCCGACAGGTATTCTGCGGCGCTTTCAAAGATAGAAGCGAAGTATGGCGTGTACGCCGTTGCGGGCAATCACGATGTTGATGAGAACCTGTTCGGCGGGTTCAGCATATCACCTGTCAGCAAGGCTTTCCGCACGAATGACATGGAGAATTTCTTTGCTGACTGCGGCTTTAAGATGCTTTATGATGAATACGCCGAAATTGGCGACACGGGCGCTGTCTTGATCGGCAGGATAGACGGCGAAAAGGCGGGCGACGGCACGACTGACCGCAAGAGCGAAGAAGAGATAATGGCAGGGCATGATCCTGACAAGCTGAACATAGTTTTACAGCACGAACCGATGGGATATGAGGGTCTGGCGAAAAACGGCGCTGACATAGTGCTTTCGGGACACACCCATGACGGTCAGCTGTTTCCCGGAAATCTGGTAGTGCCTTTCTTTAATGAGAATGCATACGGTTACAAAGTCCTGCACGGCATGCCGACTGTTGTAACAGCAGGCACGGGTTACTACGGACCTCCCATGAGAGTCGGCACGAACAGTGAGATAACGGTGGTAAATATAAGCTACTGATACAGGAGGGGCTATGCATGGAATGGGGATACAAAAAAATATTATCTGCCGCATTTGACACGCTGTTCAGAAAAGGCTTAAAAGCATGGATAGTAATGGCTGTGGCGGCACTGTTCTTCTCGCTGATGGGTTCGCTTAAAAGCACTTCCAGCGACCAGAGCGAGGTTTTCAAAATGGTGGACAAGGCTTTCGGGCTGGAGAGTTTTATGACACCCGACAATCTTTCGGTGCTGGAAGAATACGCGGCGAGATCGGAATTCGGCAAGACGGTCAACACAGAAGAAAACAAGCTGACCACCAAGATAGTCAGGGCGCTTGCCAACAAGAACACTCTGCTGGTACAGCTTGTCAGCATGAACATGGATTATGTCAAGCGCAATTCGGGCGAAGTCATCGGGCTTATGATAGTTATGATGATACTGTTCACCATCGTCAATCAGATAATATCGGGCATAATGGAGATAGGCAAGGCAAGGTTCGTGCTGGAGAACAGATACCAGAGAAACGGACGTTTCAGGCGAATTTTTGCGCCTTTCGGCAGCGGCAGGATGCTGCATCTGACGTGGGTATACATCATATACAATGTGGTCATGGTGCTGTGGGCATTCACGATAATCGGATTTTTCTACAAGCTGGTGCAGTACAGCATGGTACCCTATCTGCTGGCAGAAAACCCCGCGCTTTCTTGGAAAGAGGCAAGAAACCTCTCAAAGCAGATGACAAAAGGCTATAAGCTGAAGATACTGCTGATGTACATTATCATCATACCGCTGTATGTCATCGAGACTATACCGTTTGTGGGCATACTTACAGCTACACCGCTCATAATGCAGATAGAGGCTGAGATGTATGCGGTGCTTCGCAAGCGCACCGACATCGACCGCAAGGCGTTCATAGAACCTGCCTTTGACGGAGAGGCTTTTGTTTATGCGATGGACGAGTCAGGCGCTGCACCGCCTGAGTTTCCCGAGTATGTGATGCAGGATATACTGAAAAACGTGACCAGCTTCGACAAGGCTGACAGGTACAAACTGACAGACTACATCGTGATGTTCTTCTCATTCGACCTGGTGGGTTACTTGTGGGAAGTTGGCATACACATATATGAAGATCACGAATTTGTCAACAGAGGTATGATGTATGGGCCTTGGATACCGATATACGGTTTTGGCGGAGTGTTCATAATATTTTTCCTGAACCGCTACAAGGACAACAAGGCTAAGCTGATAGCGCTGACCATGCTGTTATGCGGCGTGCTGGAATATGTGACAAGTCTGGTGCTGGATATTGCGATGAACGCAAGCTACTGGGACTACACCACAATGAATTTCAACCTCAACGGCAGAGTCTGTCTGGCGGGTCTATGCGCATTCGCCATCGGCGGATTTGCGGGCATCTACCTGATAGGGCCTGCACTTAGCGGTGCGCTGAGAAAGTTCGGCACTAAGCGCACAAGGATACTGTGTTGCGTACTTGTCGCGGCTTTCGTGACCGACCTCATTTGCTGCGGGATATTCGGTCCTAACTCGGGAAAAGGTATCGGCACTGAGATAAAAGCCGAAACACCGAACATCATCTCCATAATATAGCGCTCCCCCACCCGCCCATGTATGGCGGGCTTCGCCGAAATGAGCCAATGGCGGTAGAAAACGCCCGCTCTGAATTGTCCGCGTTATCCCAATTTGGTTGTGTATTAAAAGCCATTTTGTATCATCAGCAATACACATCAAAATTGGGAGTCAGCGTTATATATCAGGATAGGGAGAATAATATCAGAACGGTCTGCACGCGGTCAGTGGTGCAGACCGTTTTTTACAGCTTTTCCCTCAGCGGCGGCTGATAACGCCCGTCGGGAACGTGTTGAAAATATTACATCGGCGGTGATGGCATAAAATATTGTGACCATCCCTTTAGCACACCACTGCAAAATACCTTTATCAATGAGGAAAAACTGAGTTGATGTTATCTTTCCCCCGCCGCAGGCGGGGGAAAGATAACCGCCA
>NZ_CACWPP010000053.1 GCF_902762735.1 uncultured Ruminococcus sp. | reverse complement strand
CCAATTTGGTTGTGTATTGTTCCCCCGCCGAAGGCGGGGGAACAATACGAAAGAACAGCCATTTTGTATCATCAGCAATACACATCAAAATTGGGAGATAAAAAAACTGCCGAAGTTCTCACTCCGACAGTTTTGAATATTATCAAATGTCTATCTTGGAATAAAGTCCCGAACCCAGCATGGAATCTTCGGGCTTAGGCTTCTTATACTCCTTCTCGAAACTTGTGGTGAAATCAAAGCCTGTGCTCTGAGGACGTCTGCCGCCCTTTCTTCCGCCGCTGCCGTTTCTTCTGTTGCCGCCCTTGCCGCCGCGCTTGAAATCTCTTCCGCCGCCGCGTCTTGGGTTGGTCGAACTGATTATTACCTTTCTGTAAGGCTCTTCGCCCTTAGACTGTGAGGTAACACCCTCTATCTCGGATACAGCCGCATGAATTATGCGTCTTTCGTAGGGGTTCATAGGTTCAAGCGCAGATGACCTGCCGCTTCTCTTGACATTGTTTGCGATCTTTGCAGCCAGTTCTTCCAGCTGTTTCTTTCTTCTCTCGCGGAAACCGTTGGAATCTGTGGTGATCCTGAAATACTCTCTGTCCACCTTGTTGCATACCAGCGAAGCCAGATACTGTAAAGAATCCAGCAGTTCGCCTTTCTGACCGATCATCTCCTGGAAACCGTCACCGTTTATCTCCAGCGATATGCCGTTTTCGATCTCAGTAACGTCGATGATTATATTCTCAACGCCCATTCCTGTCAGAACTCTCTTGATGTACTTTACTGTTATATCAGTCTTAGTTTCGGTATACTCAGCTTCTACCCTTGCATCGCCCTTTACTTTACCGAAAAGGGACTTCTTAGGCTCTTCAACTACTGTGAACGTGATCTTGTCCTCGTCCACACCAAACTCCTGCACTGCCAGAGCCTTTGCCTCCTCAACTGTGGGGGCAGTAAATTCCTGCTTCATAGTCAAGCTCTCCTCTCGTAAAATTTATCTCATCAGGCATTTTCCTGTGAAATTCGTCAGTTACCGTATTTTCTTGCCATTTTTTCTCTTGCCAGCCTGAGCTTTTCGCGCTGTTCATCGGTGAGATCCTGCTCGTCGTCATCCATTTCTTCTGCGGCACGCTTTCTCGCTTCATTGATCTTCCTGCGCTGCTCCTGCTTTATCTCATTCTTGCTCTTCTTCTTCGGCTCTTCGTAATCATCGCCGCCTGCCTGCTTTCTTATCTCAGCAGGGTCTTTGCCTGCCGCCACCAGCTGAGCGTCAGCCATCTTCTGCATGAGGGTCTGCTTGCCGCTCGCCTTTCTCTTTGCGAGATCCTTCTGCACCAGTTCAGCCACATATTCGGGAGTATACACCTTGTTCAGTATAACAGTCTGTATCAGTGCGAACAGAGATGAGAAGCACCAGTAGATACCCAGACCGATAGGATACTTGAATGTCAGCCACAGTGAGAATACAGGCATGAAATACAGTATAAACGCATTCTGACCTGTCACCTTAGCCATATCGGGATTGTTCTTCTTCTGGAAATGCTGTGAAACTATCGTCACCAGCAGCTGCAACAAAAAGCTGAGTATCGGCACAAGACAGCTTACCCTGTTGTCCTTCCAAGAAGGCGTAGTACCCAGATAGATGCCGAAAATATCATAGTGGAACTCTTCCGAGAATTCCTTCAGCTCGTCCGAAATTATGCCCAGAACATCGGAATAATCGCCCGCAGACTTATCCTGCGCGAACACGAATGTCATAAGCTCAGGTCTGCTCTCTATCAGGTTCTGTACAAAATATCTGTCATTCAGTATGAATTTGTCGATGTCGTTATGCAGCTTTATAGCCTCAATAACGTTGCCCATGCCCTCTTCTTTTTTGAAGCTCTTGGCAGATTTCGGGTATTCTTCTTCGTTCTTGAAAAGTTTCTCCAGTTCAGCATAAGGGTCTTTTCCATCTTCCTCATATCCTGCTATCAGCTTTTCAAGGGTGGTATCGTGACTGTTTACCTCAGCACTAACAATATGTATCTGCTTTATCAGCCTGTTTGATGCCTCTACATCGTCCTTATCAAGGCTGGAAACATATGTCAGCGGACCGTATATAACAGGTATCATCGCAAACAGTACCAGCATCATCACAATCATCGGCAGACAGCTTGCCATCGGATTAACGCCCGTTTCATTGTACAGCGCCATCTGCTCTTCCTGCAATTTCTGCTTGTTCTTGCCGTATTTTCTCTCAAGCTCGTCCAGCTTAGGTTTCAGCATCGTGTTTTTCGCCATGCTCTTCTGCTGATTTACATTCAGCGGGAACATGATGAGCCTTGTCAGGAACGTGAATACCAGCAGGGCTATACCGTAATTCTTAAAGACATAGTAACAGCCCTTCATTATCCATCCCAGAGGGATAGCAATAATATCGAACAATTTTATTCCTCTTTTCTTTTAATTCATTTTACCTTACTTTTAACTCCCGACAAGCAAAATAAGTGTCATCATCACTTTAATGCATAAAAGCAATATCGGGATACTTTTCCAATGATCCGCCGATCTTCACGGCAGCACCTTACATTATAACCTACTCGCTGTTCTTTTTTACCCGAAAATAGTCGATAGTCACCCTGTCGGGCACATAGTCCACCCCGCCCCGCGACCACGGGTTGCACCTCAGCAGCCGCCAGACCGTCAGCAGCGTCCCTTTAAAGAAACCGTGTTTCTCGTAAGCGTTCAGCGCATAGCACGAACAGCTCGGATAATACTTGCACTGCGGCGGGAGCATCGGGCTTATGAATTTCCTGTAAAATTTTATGGGCAGCCTTGCTATCCATGCGAGCGGTGACATTTATTTTCCCTTACCTTTTTTCTTAGCCTTGTCGAAAGCCCCGTTCAGCGCGGCTTTGTTGATCTCACCGATCAGCCTGCCCCTGATAAAACTCTCGATCTCCGCAGATGTCCTCTCGGCAGCATCGCTGCGCCCCACGAAAACTATGTCATACCCTATGGGCATCTCGCTTTCGCAAAGCCTGTACGCCGCCCTTACTATCCGCTTGACTCTGTTGCGGCAGACCGCGTTGCCCAGCTTTTTGCCTGCCGTTATCCCCAGCCTGTTGCAGGCTGTGCCGTTCGGATAAAAATACGCGCACACATAGCCGCATACAGCAAATCTGCCGCTTCGGTAGCATCTCTGAAATGCCTTGTTATCCTTTATGACTTGCGTGAAAAGCATATTTTCGTCCCCACTATATAAAATAAATATTAATTTATCAAAACAATTAATTTACCCATAAAAAGATAAAGACCTGATACCGGGCAGGATAGTCAAGACTTATTTGCCCGGTATAGGTCATCACTTTACTTTTCTTAGTAGGTAAGTCTTGCTCTGCCCCTAGCTCTTCTGCGGGCAAGAACCTTTCTGCCGTTGGCAGTAGCCATTCTCTTTCTGAAGCCGTGGACTTTCTTCCTCTGGAGCTTCTTAGGCTGATATGTTCTCTTCATTCTATTTCACTCTCCTTTGACGACATCGGCGCATTTTTTTACTGTACCCTTAACAGGACACGCCGTCAAAAAACGCCCGAAAAAAATTCCATAAACCTGTCTTGTAGACATAGCCCTTGTAATTTAACATTATACCTTACTTACATATAGTTTGTCAAGTCGGTTCACATTTATTTTATATAATTTTAAACTTTATTTCATTTCAAAACAGAATATCTCCCTGTCGTCCCCGCCTTGACCCTTCTGCCGTATGCAAACAAAGTAAAATTTTTATTAATAACCTGTTTTTTAGCCCGAAATGCCCCGCTATTCCCCGAAAAAATCCCTCTCCTTTAATACTACTATTATATATATAGGGGTATTGCAATTTTAGAGGGAATGTGATATAATAAATTATATATTTATGCCCTTTTGTAATATTGGTAATATTTGTAAAAAATATAAGTTATATATGAGAAAAAATATGACCCGCTTTGTGCCGCACGGCACAAGGTCGGTCGGGTGCGCCCTGATGCACACCGCGGCTTGTAATTTTAAGGAGGTAATAGGCTTGATGGACTCTTTCAATGATGTATTTGAAGAGGTACTGAAATACTGCTTTAGACTGACGGGGAGCGACGTTAATCCGCAGGAGAGGATAAGTGAGGGCGGATACAGGATGTGGATACAGCCGTTAAAGCCCTACAAATTCGATGCGGAGAACGGCGTGGCTTACCTGCTGGCTAAAAACGATTTTATCAAAAGCACCGCGACAAACACTTTCGGCAAGACCCTGACTAAGGCATTTGAAGAAGTCATGGGATTTCCTGTAAAGGTCGAGATAATGATCTCGGGCGATGACGGTGAAGAGGAAAAGGAAGAGCTGGCGCTGGGCGAACAGCCTGCTGACTTCTCCGATGAAGCAAAGGACAGTCTCACTTTTGAAAATTTCGTAAAGGGCAGTTCAAACGATCTGGCTTATGCTTTCTGCAAAGCAGTTGCCGAAAAATATGACAAGGACAAGCACAGCACGGGGAATATCGACCCTAATAAGGTATTCAACCCGCTGATAATCTACGGTGATTCGGGTCTGGGCAAGACCCACCTTATGAAAGCTATCGAACATGAGGTAAACAAAAATCACCCCGAGCTGAAAATAATCTATACCACAGGCGAGGCGTTCATAAACGAACTCGTCAGGGCGCTGGAACTTAAAGAGACAGTGGATTTCCACGAGAAATACAGGAATGCGGACATACTGCTGGTCGATGATATACAGATCATCGCGGGCAAGGAAAGAATGCAGGACGAATTTTTCCATACATTCAACGACTTGTATAACGCAAGCAAGCAGATCGTGCTGACATCTGATGTGCTGCCTTCCAATATTACAAAATTGCAGGACAGGATCGCTACCAGACTCAGTCTGGGCGTGCAGGCTGACGTTCAGCCGCCTGATTTTGAGACCAGAATGGCGATAATCAACCGCAAGGCTGAACTGCTGGGTCTGAAATTGTCTGACAACGTGGTAAGACTGATCGCAGAGAAGCTGAAGACTAATATTCGTCAGCTGGAAGGAACTGTAAAAAAGATAAAGGCTCTTACTGTATATACTAATGAATCGCCGTCTGTTTCGATGGCACAGCGCGTTATAAAGGAGATAATCATATCCAATCAGCCTTCCGAGATCACTGTTGACAGGATAATCAGCGAGGTCGCTAACGCATTTGACGTAACACCCGAGGATATAAAGTCCAACCACAGGCACTCGAATATCTCCATAGCCAGAAAAATAGCTATATATGTACTTAAAGAGGTAAAGGGAATGACCTATACCCAGATAGGCGATGCGCTCAACAAGAACCATTCTACCATGACCATACATTACCGCGACGTGGCAAAGCTGCTGAAGTCAAATAAGGAAATGAAAGAGACTGTTGACGATATAATCAAAAATCTCAAAGAGAAATGATGTTTGTTGTAAAATGTTGATAAACCGCAAAAATGCACTTTTTAGTTGCTTATTTGCGCTTAACATATTAAAGATCACCTGAGTTCTCAACATTTTCAACAGAGTTTTCAACAATTTTGTTGTTGAGAACTTTGCGGGTATTTCGGGGACAGAGGAAAAGTTCGACAAGATTTTCAAACTTTTCCACACTGTCAGGAAATTGTTTTCAAAGGCAGAAAGTTGAAAAATTTCACGATGGGAAGTTATTCAACATGTTTTGCACAAGTTTTTAGTTTTCAACCAACAAGTTTTAAACAATTCAACTTGCTAAAAACTTTCAAAATTCTTTCCACAGTCCCGTGTTGAAAAACGAAGCGGTCCGAAAGCCGTTAAAAAATGCCTTTCAGACATTAGCAACAATTTCAACAGCCCCTAATACTAATACTAAAAATAAAAGTTATGTTCTGTTTTGTTTTGCAGAAGTTTCCGCGTGCTGCACAAGCATGGCTGTTGAAAAAAATATCCTGCAAAAATGACCCGATAAAAATGACCTGAAATTGAAAGGATGATAATATGAGATTTATCTGTTCAAAAACGTCACTGCATGACGCGATAGTCAACGTGTCAAAAGCTGTGTCTGAAAGATCGACTCTGCCATCGCTGGAAGGGATAAGATTCAGTCTGGCAGATTCTCTTCTTGAACTGACAGGCTATAACCTTGAGATGGGTATTAGAACATCTATCCCTGTGAGAAGCGATGATAAGGGAAGCTGCATAATGAATGCAAGGCTTTTCTCAGAAATGGTAAAAAAGATGGATACGGAAGAACTGCTGATAGATGTTTCCGAAAGCTATCAGGTCACAATATCGGGCAGCAGTACAAAGACCACGTTCAATATGTTTGCAGCAACAGCTGCCGATTATCCCGAACTGCCCGAAAAGGACAGCGAGACTCAGATACCGATAGCACAGCCTGTGCTTAAAAATATGATCGCACAGACAAAATTTGCAGTAGCTATGACAGATGATAAGCCCATACTTAAAGGCGAACTCTTCGATATTGAAAATAATACGCTCACTCTGGTGGCTATCGACGGTTACAGAATGGCTGTACGCTATGAACCTGTAAAGTTCAATGAACCCATAAAGTTCGTTGTTCCCTCAAAGTCACTGGCTGAGATACAAAGCCTTCTCAGCGACAATGAGGACGATACTGTTTACATTCACCCGTCAAGAAAGCATATAATCTTCGATATTGGCGGCTATGTGGTATATTCAAGACTGCTGGAGGGCGATTTCCACCCCTATAAGTCGGCTATACCGAACAGTTCAAACACTGATGTCGTAGTTGACAGAAAAGCACTCATATCCACCCTTGAAAGGGCGATGCTGCTGATAAATGACCGTTCACCGTCACCTGTAAGGTGCTATTTCGATAATGACCACGTAAAACTCAACTGCGTAGCCGCACTGGGAAAGATCTCCGATGAGATAGCTGCCGATGTGACAGGTCCTGTCATCGAGATAGGTTTCAAATGCAAATATCTGCTTGAACCACTGAAGGTGATAGACGACGAAAAGGTAAAACTGATGATGGGCGGCAGCCTGCTGGCGATGAAGATAGTTCCCTGCGAGGGAGAAAAATATACCTATCTGGTATTGCCTGTGCGCCTGCCGAGAGAATAGTCTGACGAAAGGATAGCCTATGACTTACAAACAGCGTGAGGTAAAGATAACCTCTGAATTCATAAAGCTGGATCAGCTGCTGAAATTCGCGGGAATAGTCGAAACAGGCGGCATCGGCAAGGAGATAATCCTTGAGGAAAGGATAAAAGTAAACGGCGAGATATGCACCATGCGCGGCAAAAAGATACGTGCAGGCGATAAAGTGCAGATAGACGAGATAAAGACCGAGCTGGTCGTAAAATAATGTTTATAACCGAACTTTCCGTAAACGGCTTTAAAAACCTTAAAGGCATAAGCATAAAGCCGCACGAAAAGATAAATATTTTCTGCGGGCGAAACGCCCAGGGCAAGACCAATCTGATAGAAGCTATATGGCTGTGCAGCGGCGCAAGAAGTTTCAGAAGCACCAAAGACAGGCGTATGATAGGCGATGATGAACAGGTAATGAACATCGGGCTGAAATTCAAAAACAGCTTCCGCGAACAGGAGATAGCTTTTGCGATGGCAAAGCCCAATATCAAAGAAAAAAATGTCACACTGAACGGGGTGAAGCTGAAAGCGCCCTCAAAACTGTTTGGCGGGCTGAACTGCGTGATATTCACGCCTGAGGACCTTGAACTGTCAAAGGGTTCGCCCGATAACAGGCGGCAGTTCATCGACCTTTCGGTGGCACAGATAAAAAACACATACAGCGCAGTGACCTACAAGTACGAAGCGCTGATAGAAAGGCGCAACCTGCTGCTTAAAAACATAAACTACGGCAGGGCAGGCAAAGATGAGCTTGAAATGTGGGACGTTCAGCTGGCGCAGATGGGTGCTTTCATCTCACTGCACCGCTACAATTACACGAAAAAACTGTCGGCTTATGCTCAGATGCTCTATGAAGAGATCTCGGGCGGCAGTGAAAAGCTGGATATAAGCTATTATTCCACCGTGTATGACAGCGAAATGCTGGATAAAGCCACTGAATATACAGGCGAACTGAAAGACAGGTACTTCGAGGTGCTGAAAAACAACATCTCAGATGACCTGCGGGCAGGCTTCACGCAAAAAGGCGTACACCGCGATGACCTGATATGCAAGATAAACGGCAGACCCGTCAGGGAAGACGCTTCGCAGGGTCAGCACCGTTCGGCGGCGCTGATAATGAAGCTGTCACAGGCGCATATACTGAATGACGAGATAGACGATTTCCCTGTGATACTTTTAGACGATGTGCTGAGTGAGCTTGACCCGTCAAGACAGCGCTTTGTAATATCAAAAATACACGATATGCAGGTGTTCATCACCTGCTGTGATATGAATATACCCTTCGATGAAAGTTCTCATGGTAAGATCTTCAATATCGAAAAGGGTCAGATAATAAAAAGACATACAGAATAGCAAGAAAGAGAGAAACGATATGATGAAAGAAAATGAGATCGAGATCGTGACCTGCAAAAACGGTCATCTGTATCCCGCACACCTGCACAAAACTTGCCCCTATTGCAGAAAATTCGAGGATAATTCCGAAAGAATGATGGCAGAGAGAAATGCCCGCAAACAGGCAAATAACCGTGAACTCCACATAAATACCAGATGGGAGAATTTCATACAGTGGCTCGAAGAGGGTACGAGCGGGCTGAGTTTTCTCTTTTCGATGATAGGTGACAAATTGCATGATCTTCCTAAGGAAGACCCGTGGAAAGACCCGCATTTCTGGGATCTTTACAGATAGGCAGGTGTCGGTATGGAAAATATCACGGTGGCAAAATGTGAGAACGGTCATCTCTATCCGTCAAATCTGCATAAGACTTGCCCGTACTGCATAGAAGAAAAAAAGATGATCGAAAAAAAGAATGCTGTAAGAGAAGTCATCAAAAGATCCAACGAGCGTGAATTTCACATAAATACCAAATGGGAGAACTTTGAACTTTGGCTGGATGAGAACTTAGGCGGTATAAATGAGATATGCAGCATATTGCATGAAGCCCTTGACAGTATGAGTGGTGTCGGACCAACTGCCCATAACCCCTTCAACGGCTGTTGGGATAAGGAAAATATGGCATCGTATTACACAAAAAAATAGATGAGGATACAGATAAGCAGGTGCGGATATGGATTGGAAAAGATGTGAGAAACATCATATGTACCCGTCGGACAAGTATGCGGAATGCCCGTTCTGTTCGGGTCTGATAGATGAAAATGACTCAAAGTCAGCGATAGCTGAGATATTCGCTAAAGAAGAAAAACTGAGTCTTAAAAAGCCTGTAAACAACGAACTTCTGATGCAGCAGCCAAATGTTGTAAAAAAGCCGCAGAAAGAGCAGAAATATACGTTCTTTTACAACCCTTTCCGGGACTATCTGCCGCGCATATTTATAATTATCTTAGTATTGGTCCTATATATCCCATCAACAATGATCTTTGGTTTTAATTTCTTGACTACACTGATATGCGGTACAGGCTTGCTGGTGGCAATATTTGCAAAATGAGGTGTAATGATGTATCTGCATATCGGCAACGACTACATGATAAACAGCCGTAATATAGTCGGCATTTTTGATATAGAGAACAGTTCGACTTCTGCACTGACAAGAGATTTTCTTGCGGCGGCAGAAAAAAACAAGCGCGTCACCTACTGCACATACGAACTGCCTAAGAGCTTTGTGGTGTGCTTTGATGATAAAACACTGGAAGAAATGGTCTACATAAGCCAGCTTAGCTGTGCTACACTGCTGAAAAGATATAAAGCCGATAATTTATGATGCATAGTGAATATTATTCAGCGAATAATTATGGATCATGAATTATGAATTATAAAAGTCGGAGGTATTGAATTTTGGATAACGATAATATCAAGGAGATCAAGGAAGTCGAGATCGTAGATACCGAGTCTATCTCGCAGATCGACAAAAGCAACAACTACGACGAAAATCAGATAGAAGTGCTGGAAGGTCTTGAACCTGTAAGGGTAAGACCGGGCATGTACATCGGTTCGACAGGTCCGAAAGGTCTGCACCACCTGGTTTACGAGATAGTCGATAATGCGATCGACGAGGCGCTGGCGGGGTACTGCACCGAGATAATCGTGGAAATACTGCCCGGCGACGTTATCAGAGTCGTTGATAACGGACGCGGAATACCTACCGGTATCCACCCGAAAGAGGGCATTTCGGCGGCAACCGTCGTTTATACAGTACTGCACGCAGGCGGTAAATTCGGCGGCGGCGGCGGATATAAAGTCGCAGGCGGTCTGCACGGCGTTGGCGCTTCGGTAGTAAACGCGCTGTCCGAATATCTTGAACTGACTGTCTATGACGGTTCTCACGTTCATTTCCAGCGCTTTGACAGAGGACAGTACAGCGAGGCTATGAAAGTCATCGGTGATACCGACAAGACGGGTACTGAGGTAAAGTTCAAGCCCGACCCGCTCATTTTCCAGGAAACTACCACTTTCGATTATGAAGTGCTGCTGAAAAGGCTGAGAGAACAGGCTTTCCTGAATGCAGGCATAAAGATAATCTTCTCCGATCTGAGAAATGCCGAAAAGCCTGTCACCGAAACACTGCACTATGAGGGCGGTATTCGCCAGTTCGTTGAACATATCCATAAGACAAGAGGCGTTGAGCCGCTGTCTGAGGACGTTATCTACATCAACGGCGTTGAGGACGATATGTTCGCTGAGATAGCTTTGCAGTATAACGATACCTATAACGAGATAATCCTCTCGTTTGCCAATAATATCCATACGCCCGACGGCGGTTCACATGAAATGGCATTCAAAAGTGCGCTGACAAAGATACTCAATGATTACGGCAAGGCGCATAACCTGATAAAAGATAATGACGATGCGCTGATGGGCGAGGACTGCCGCGAGGGTCTGACTGCCATAGTTTCAGTCAAGCTGACAAACTGCGAGTTTGAGGGTCAGACAAAAGGCAGACTGGGCAACCCCGAAGTAAGACCTTTCGTCGATAAGATGCTCAAAGAAAAGCTGAGGAACTACCTTGAGGAAAATCCTGCGGTGGCTAAGGCTATTTTCGATAAGTCGTTACAGGCACAAAAGGCTAGAGAAGCCGCTAAAAGGGCAAGAGAACTGACAAGAAGAAAGTCGGTGCTTGAAAGCGCTTCACTGCCGGGCAAACTGGCTGACTGCTCTGAAAGAGATATGTCGATGACAGAAATTTACATCGTCGAGGGTGACTCGGCGGGCGGTTCTGCAAAAGAGGGTCGTGACAGACGCTATCAGGCGATACTCCCCCTCTGGGGCAAGATGCTCAATGTCGAAAAAGCGCGTATCGACAAAGTGTACGGCAACGATAAGCTGATGCCTGTCGTAACTGCACTGGGTACTTCGATAGGTGAGGATTTCGATATAAGCAAGCTGAGATACGGCAAAGTCATAATCATGGCGGATGCCGATGTGGACGGCTCGCATATCAGAACACTGCTGCTGACATTCTTCTTCAGATTTATGCGCCCCCTCATCGAGCAGGAACATGTCTATCTGGCTCAGCCTCCCCTTTTCAAGGTAGAAAGGGCTAAGAAAGTCAGATACGCTTTCACCGATGAAGAGAGAGATAAATACATCGCTGAACTTTCGGAAGGCGGCAAGCTGAAAGTTGCAGTGCAGAGATACAAGGGTCTTGGTGAGATGGATCCCGAACAGCTCTGGGAAACTACTATGGATCCCGAAAGAAGAACGATGATTAAGGTGACTATGGAGGACGCTGTAAAGGCAGACGAGATATTCACTATACTGATGGGCGACAAGGTAGGTCCGCGTAAGGATTTTATAGAGAAAAATGCGGAGTATGTCAAAAATCTTGACGTTTAAAGCAGACAGCCGATTAAGGAGCAGACTTGATGGAAATAGATATTTCTAATAATAACATAGAACTAGAAGATGTAAACAAAGCATCGGGCGATAACGCCGAAAAGGAGTTCATGCCCACAGGCATACCCATAACCAGCTTTGAATACAACATAAAAAACGAAGAGGAAGAGGAAGCATTCACCATCTTCCAGCAAAAGTATGTTTACAAGCGCAATTTTGTGGTGACAGGGCTTTTTACGATAGTTGCGGTGATGTTCGCGGTGTCGATAATCAAAAACCCCTCAGGCTATGTGAACTGGGTGCTTTGCTTTGTCAGCCTTGTGATGATTTTCACCACATGGTTCAATACCTTCCGCGTCAAGAAATATCTTATGAGGGCGCTGAAATCGCTGGAAGATGACAAGTACAGATTTTCGCTTTATGATGACTGCTTCAAAATAGAAACAGTTTTCACCGAAGAGGAAAAGGCGGCTGAGGACTTCGTGCCCGTAAAGCCGAGAGTTGTCAGGTTCGAGGATATATCGCTGAACATTATCGAGAATGCAAGGCTGTTCATAATAATCCTCAGAAAAGAAACTATCTACGTGCTTTCAAAGCGGGTCATCGAAGAAAATGACCAGACACTGCTGAGAAACAAGCTGAAAGAAGTTCTCGGTGAGGACTACGAGATAAAGGGCTGACCATGAGAAAGAAAAGCAAGGTCGGTCTTCTGATGGGTCTGTTCTTTGCGGCGATAGGAATTGTCATGTTCGCGTTTGATGCGGGCTATATACTGCTTGGCAGGACAGTTGACCTCAACAAAGTATTTGCAGAGGGCGGCGAACTGCCGAGAGATAAGGTGGTCACCTATACCTGCGAAGTCCCCATCGGCAATTATGCCGAGATGCAGACTTACATAAACGGCATAATACCGCTTCCCGCGAAAAGTCAGCTTTATGCGATGTATGACGAATACGGCGGTGACGGCATCATATTCTCAGCCAAACTGAGAAGTAAGTATAAAATGGCAGAGTTTGACAGTGCTGTGAACGAAGATACCCCAAAGATCAAGCTGGAAGGCAGACTTATGACCATAGACAATGATGCTTTCGGCTATTTGGAACAGGTCTGCGGCGACCTTTCGGAAGAAAACATCACACTGACATATTATGTCATAGATACCACAAGTTCACGGATAGAGTGGGCGCTGATGTATCTTTTTATCACGGCGCTGGGCGTGTTCTGCTTAGTCACGTATTTTAAGAAAAAAGTATGATCTGATATAATAAAACTATCGTCGGTCGTAAAGCAAGACCCGCAAATGACAGCGAACGACGAAAAAAGGAGTTGTTAAAGTGGACGAATATAATCTTATAGATCAGGACGTCGAACACATAATGAAAGAGTCTTTCTTACAGTATTCGATGGCAGTCATCGTTTCGAGAGCTTTGCCTGATGTAAGAGATGGACTTAAACCTGTTCACAGAAGAATTTTATATACGATGCATGAAAACGGTCTGACACCCGATCAGGCTTACCGTAAGTGCGCCGATACCGTCGGTTCGGTGCTGGGTCGTTATCACCCGCATGGTGACGCTTCCGTTTACGATGCACTGGTAAGACTGGCACAGAGTTTCTCGCTGAGATACCCGCTGGTAGACGGTCACGGCAACTTCGGTTCAGTGGACGGCGACCCGCCTGCGGCTTACCGTTATACTGAGGCGAGAATGGCTAAGATGTCCCTCAATATGCTGACCGACATCAAGAAAGATACAGTCGATTTCCAGCCCAACTACGATGACAGATTGCAGGAACCTGTCGTTCTGCCGTCGCGCTTCCCGAATATACTCTGCAACGGTTCGGTAGGTATCGCCGTTGGTATGGCAACAAATATCCCGCCCCATAACCTCCATGAGGTCATCGAGGGCATGAAGATAGTTATGCAGAACCCCGACTGCACACTTGATGAACTGATGCAGGCTATCAAGGGACCCGATTTCCCCACAGGCGGCATCATCATGGGCAGAAGCGGCATAAGAGCGGCTTACGGCACAGGCAGGGGCAAGGTCATACTCCGCTCAAAGACCTCTATCGAGGAGATAAAGGGCAGAAACTGCATAATCGTCACCGAAATTCCTTACATGGTCAACAAGGCAAGACTTGTTGAGTCGATAGCGGGTCTTGTAAAGGATAAGAGGATAGACGGCATACACGACCTGCGCGATGAAACAGGCAGAGATGGCATGCGCATCGTCATCGAACTGAAAAAAGATGCCAATGCACAGGTGGTGCTGAACAAGCTGTTCGCACTTACTCAGCTTCAGGACAGCGTTGGCGTTATCCTGCTGGCGCTGGTAAAGGGCGTGCCTAAGGTGCTTACCCTTAAACAGATACTTCAGGAGTATATCGACTTCCAGGTAGATGTTATCCGCAGAAGAACAGAGTTTGACCTGAAAAAGGCTAAAGAGCGCGAACATATTTTGCAGGGTCTTGTTATCGCACTGGATAATATCGATGAAGTCATCGAGATAATGAAGACCTCGAAAAATATTCCCGAAGGTAAACAGCGCCTGATGACACGTTTCGGGCTGTCAGACATTCAGGCTGAACATATCGCACAGATGACACTGGGTCGCCTGACAGGCATGGAACGCCAGAAGATATTGGACGAGTTGGAAGAGATAACCGCAAAGGTAGCCGACTACGAAGATATACTCGCAAACCACCAGAGAGTTCTCGATATAATCATCGAAGAAGTCGAGGCTATACAGGAAAAGTACGGCGATGAGAGAAGAACTCAGATAGAAAATGTCAGCGGCGAAGTTGACATCGAAGACCTTATCCCCGTTGAGGAAAGCGTGGTAACTTATACCAATGTGGGATATATCAAGCGTATGCCCATAAGCGTATATAAGGCGCAAAATCGCGGCGGCAAGGGCGTTACGGGCATGAAACAGCGCGAGGACGACTGCGTTACCGAAATGTCGGTATGCTCCTCCCATGATAATATACTGTTCATCACCACAAAGGGTCAGGCGTATAAGATGAAGTGCTACGAACTTCCCGAAGGTTCAAAGGCTTCAAGAGGTGTGAATATCAAGAACCTGCTGGAACTCAGTGATGATAACCTTATCGCGGCGATGATAAAGGTCGAGGACTTTGACGATGACAAGTACATCGTCATGGTGACTAAGCGCGGCAAGATAAAGAGAACTCCCCTTTCGGCTTACAAGAACGTGCGCAAGCGCGGTCTGATAGCGATAGGGCTTGACGAGGGCGATGAGATAGCAGGCGTAAGACTGACAGCAGGCGATAACGAACTGCTCATCGCAACACATAACGGCATGGCTATACGCATAAGCGAGAACGATGTGAGGGTCATGTCAAGGACCGCTCACGGCGTAAAGGCTATAAAACTGCGCGGCGATGACTACGTAGTTTCTATGGCAAGGATACGTGAGGGCGCATCGGTGCTGACAGTCAGCGAAACAGGTCTCGGCAGAAGAGTCGGGCTGGAAAGCTATCCTGTCCGTCACAGGGGCGGCAGCGGCGTGCTGAACTACAAAAACGGCGATGTCTGCGGCATAAAGGTCGTTGACGATGACGATGACATCATAATGATCTCTTCCGACGGCATAGTTATCAGACTGAGAGCATGCGACATCAGCATGATGGGCAGATATTCAAGGGGCGTAAGACTGATGAAAGTCACGGGCGACAATAAGGTAGTGACATTCACCCGTACCGAACATGACGACAACGCTGAGATAGCAGAAGTCGAAAAGGCGAGCGAAGAGGATATACGCAAGGCACAGGAGGAAGAAAAAGCCGAAGTGCTGGAAGATGACGCTGAGCCTGACGATCAGGAATAATGACCGCTGATATGAGCGGATAGTATCTTTTTAAAATCTTGATACAGATGTAAAATAATCGCCGATCGGTATAAGGTCGATCGGTGATTTTTTGCAGGACAGGAAAAAAACACTCAGAGAAAAAATATTATACGTAAGAACAAAAAGACAACAAGGAGGAACAAAAATGAAAAAAAAGATAGCACTCATGCTTGCACTGGTGATGTGTCTGGGCGGCTGCGGAATTGAAGAGATAAAGGAAAATTTCAGCGAGAAAGTCGATGAAAAGATGGAACAGCACGCCGCCGAAAATACAAAGTACACTCAGGAACAGGTCTGCGAAGAGGTCTACCGCGAACTTGCGGCAGGAAAGAAAAAGATCTCATTTGACGGCTTGGTGAGCATGGAGATGGCGCAGTATGCAGTAAATCATGTTATGTACGACTGCCCTGAGGTATTCTGGACAAATAACATGACTATCTCAACTGATTATAAGTCCACCACTCTTGAATGTGACAGCATAAATGACCTTGATGAGAGTGAGCTGGCGCTTATGGCAGAAAAGCTGGATATTGCCGCAGAAGAAGTGGCGGCTGAAGCAGAAAAGGGCGGCAGTGACTATGAAAAGATCATGCTGCTGCACGATAAGCTGATAGAGATATGTGATTACGACTACGAAGCCTACGAACAGACAGAAGTTGAAAAAATGGGATTTGCAGGCTCTTCTTACGGCTGTCTGGTCGAGCATGAAGCAGTCTGCGAGGGCTTTGCGCAGGCATTCAGCCTTGTGGGCAGAAAGATGGGCTTTGACTGCGGTATAGTCAGCGGCATAGCGGGCGGCGAGACCCATGCATGGAATTACATCAAGGCAGACGGCGAATACTACTGGCTCGATGTTACGTGGGACGAAAATACCACCGAAACAGAAACGGATTACTTCCCGATGCACAAATTTTTCATGCTCAACGATGACCTGTTCATGTCAGGCAGGACTGTCGATGAAGATGTGCCTTTCGTGCCGCAGTGTACTTCTATGGAGGACAATTACTATGTTCACAGCGGGCTGTATCTCGAAAGCTATGATTTTGAAGCAGTGGACAGCATTATGAGCGCCCACGCAGATGAAGGCTCTGTTGATATGATGTTCGCCGACCATTCCGCATACGAAGCGGCACTGAATGACTTGGTGGAAGAAAATAATATCTGGAACTTGCAGGTCATGCAGGGACTCACTGAGGGCAAGCCCTATTATTCCGATGATAAGCTGAACACACTGATGTTCGCTTGGTAAGATAATGCCATTTACTATAAGAATTTCCCGAAACTTCGGAGTTTCGCTATTGACATCGGTTTGCCGATGTGCTATAATCTATTAATACAGCAAATACCCCGACTTAACGGAAGTCGGGGATTTTGTGCGTGATATGCACCAAACGCCGCGTTTGGTGAAGTATGGGAGCAATTATGGATATTTTTGAAAAACTAAAACAACTGTCAGCCGAAAGAGGCGAAACAGGCACTAAACCCGAATATATCATAGTGGGTCTCGGCAATCCGGGTCTCCAGTACGAAGGTACGCGCCATAATGCAGGCTTTATAACGATCGGTGCGCTGGAGAAGAAACTCGGTTTCTCGTGTGAGCGCCACAAGTTCAAGGCAAAAGTCGGCAATACAGTCATCGGCGGCAAAAACTGCATGGTGATGAAGCCCGAAACTTATATGAATTTAAGCGGCGATGCTGTCAGCGAAGCTATGGACTTCTATAAGATACCGATAGAGAATGTCATAGTGATATTCGATGATATTTCTCTCGAACCGGGTCAGCTGAGGATAAGGCGCAAAGGTTCGGCAGGCGGTCATAACGGTATAAAAAGCATCATCGCGCAGTGCGGCGGTGAGGACTTCCCGCGCATTAAACTGGGTGTCGGCAAAAAGCCGGATCCCGCATACGACCTTGCAAAATGGGTGCTGGGCAGATTTAATGAAGATGACAGGAAGAAGATAGATACAGCGGCAGAAAAAGCCTGCGATGCTCTTGAATTTATGGTAAACGGCAAAATTGACGAAGCCATGAGCAAATTCAATTCCTGACGGGGTGAGAAGATGAACATTTTCTTTGAAACGGCGAGCCGTCTTGATTTCTGCAAAGACCTGAAAAACTGTCTGATAAAGGGCTATACCCCTGCGGCGGTGACAGGTGTTTCGGGCATTCACAAGGCTATGCTGACAGCATCGCTGTCCTCACTGGGCAGCTGCCTGCTGATATGCGCCGATGAAGCCGATGCAACTAAGGTAACGGCTGATATCAATGAGATGGCAGGCGAACAGATAGCCTGTGTCTACCCCGCGAAAGATATGAATTTCGCCTATATGGAAGGCATATCGCGCGAGTACGAACACAGGCGCATCGAAGCGCTGTCTGCGATAATGTCGGGCAGATGCAGGATAATGGCGGCAAGCATGGAAGCCTGTCTGCAAGGCACTATACCGCCGTCAGCCCTGAAAGAGTATACTTTCACCATCGAAAACGGCAGTGAGATAGATACAGAAGAACTTCAGCGCAAACTGCTGGCGGCAGGCTATACCCGCACCGATCAGGTAGAGGGCGCGGCGCAGTTCGCAGTAAGAGGCTCTATCATAGATATTTTCCCCGTTCAGGATAAACAGCCTGTGCGTATCGAACTCTGGGGCGATGAAGTCGATACTATGGCGTATTTCGATACAGAGACACAGCGCCGCAACGATCCCCTTGAAAGTGTGACCGTCGCACCCGCGCTGGAGATAATCTTCCCGTCGGAGGAAGAACTGATAAGCCGCATGGAAGCTGCCGCAAAAGCAGCACGCGGCAAACTGATCGACAAGATACGCGAAAATATACAGAAAGATATTGACCTGATAAATTCGGGCATCACCCTTACAAATCTTGACAAATATTACACCCTTGCCTATAATGAGACTGCAACGGTCTTTGACTATTTCGGCGGGGGCTTTTGTGCTGTTTCGGAATATAACAACTGCATAGAAAAGGGACGTGCATCGCTGACACAGCTTTCGGAAGACCTGAAAATAATGTATACCGAAGGCATACTGTTCAAGCGGCTGGAAGGCTTCTGCATAGATATAGGTCAGGCACAGAGCAGGATACTCGGCATGAAAACTATCTTCATGGATACATTCATGCGTCAGCTGGGCGACATAAAGCTGAAAAAGCTGATAAATACCGACTGCCGCCAGACTTCGGCATGGGGCGGCAGCATGATAAGCCTTGAGGAGGAGTTAAAGACCCTCTGTGAAAATGCCTACTGCACCATAGTGCTTGCAGGTTCGGAAAAAACAGTGCCGATAATCGTAAAAGACCTGTGCGAAGCGGGGTTAGATGCAAAGCAGTACAGCAAAAACTGTGAGATAGCTCCCGCAAAAGTCTATGTAAAAACAGGAAGCCTGTCAGCAGGCTTTGACTACCCAAGCATCGGCGTGGCGCTCATCACACAGATGAAATCCATGACCACAAAGCGCAAAAAGCCCAAGCATAAAGCGGGCGAAGAGATAAAATCGCTGTCGGATATCCACACAGGCGACCTTGTGGTGCATTCGATGTACGGTATAGGCAAATTTCAGGGCATACGCAATATCGAGACCAACGGCGTAAAGAAGGACTACATAACCATAAATTACGCAGGTACAGATGTTCTTTACGTGCCTGTCACACAGCTTGACCTGGTATCGCGCTATGTAGGTGCGGGCGAGGACAGCGGCATAAAGCTGAATAAGCTCAATTCCACCGAATGGACGCGCACACGCAATAAGGTGCGCGCCGCTGTCAGGGATATGGCGGAAGAACTGACAAAGCTGTACGCTCAGCGGCAGATGGCGAAAGGCTTCGCTTTTGAGCCTGATGATGACTGGATGCGCGATTTTGAAGAGCGCTTCGACTATCAGGAAACTGATGACCAGCTGAGAGCCATCAATGAGATAAAGGGCGATATGGAAAAACAGACCCCGATGGACAGACTGCTTTGCGGTGATGTGGGCTTCGGCAAAACAGAAGTCGCGCTGAGGGCGGCTTTCAAGTGTGTCGAAAACGGCAAACAGTGCGCGATACTCGCACCTACCACAGTACTTGCGTGGCAGCATTATCAGACTGCCATAAAAAGGTTCGAGCATTTCCCTATAAAAGTACAGCTGTTGTCGCGCTTTCGCAAACCAAAGGAACAGTCTGCCATAGTAAGAGAACTCAAGCGCGGCACTGTTGACCTGATAATCGGCACGCACCGCCTTGTTTCAAAAGATGTGGAGTTCAAGGATCTGGGGCTTGCAATTATAGATGAGGAACAGCGCTTCGGCGTGGCGCATAAGGAGAAGTTCAAGGAGAGCCATCCTGGTGTGGATATACTCACCCTTTCGGCAACACCTATACCGCGAACTCTCAATATGGCGCTCAGCGGTATAAGAGATATGTCGGTCATCGAAGAACCGCCGATGGACAGACACCCCATACAAACTTATGTCATCGAACATAACGAGGGCGTTATTTTGCAGGCGATAAGCAAGGAACTGCGGCGCGGCGGACAGGTCTACTATATACACAACCGCATAGATACCATCTTACGCACCGTCAACAAACTTCAATCAAGTCTGCCCGATGCGCGTATAGGCTACGCTCACGGTCAGATGGAGGAAAAAGATCTTTCCGAGATATGGCGGCAGGTGGTCGAACATGAGATAGATATACTCGTCTGCACCACACTGATAGAAACAGGCATAGATGTGCCTAACGTCAATACCCTCATCATCGAAGATGCCGACAGACTGGGGCTTTCACAGCTTCACCAGCTGAGAGGACGTGTGGGACGCTCAAACAGACGCGCTTTTGCATACTTCACATTCAAGCGCGGCAAGGTGCTGAATGAAACTGCAAGCAAGCGTTTGCAGGCGATACGCGAATTCACACAGTTCGGTTCAGGCTTCCATATAGCTATGCGCGATCTGGAGATACGCGGCGCGGGCAGTATACTTTCGGCTAAACAGCATGGTCACATGGAAGCAGTAGGCTATGATATGTACCTGAGACTCCTCAATGAAGCAATAGCCGAACAGAAAGGCGAAGTTCTGCCGCCGTCCCCCGAAGACTGTCTGGTGGACATCGCAATTGATGCATATATACCTGATGGCTATATAGAACATTCGGCGCAGAGGGTGGACGCTTACCGCAAGATAGCTTCCATCTCCACCGAAGAGGACTCGCGCGATGTCCTCGATGAACTGATAGACCGCTACGGCGACCCGCCGAAAGCTGTGCTGGGTCTGGTGAGAGTAGCTTTGCTGAGAAACAAGGCTTCAAAGCTGGGCATCAAGGAAATAAAACAGGCAGGCGTAAAAATGCAGTTCTATATCAGGAGCATACTGCCGCGTCAGATAGCAGGTCTGGCAGAAAAATACAAGAACCGCGTGAAATTCGTGGACGAAGCAAAGCCGTATTTCGCCGTCACCCTCGCAAAACAGCAGAAATCTGCCGAACTTATGCAGGAAGTCGTCGAGATACTGGGCAAGTATGACAGCAAATAACTTAAAAGCAATCTCCCAATTTTGATGTGTATTGCTGATGATACAAAATGGCTGTTCTTTCGTATTGTTCCCCCGCCTTCGGCGGGGGAACAATACACAACCAAATT
>NZ_CACWPP010000052.1 GCF_902762735.1 uncultured Ruminococcus sp. | reverse complement strand
ATGCAGGGGCAAATATCCCGAAATCCGCAATATACCGCTAAAAGCCGTATGGCTATTTTTTTGAAATCAATACCCAGTCCATATAGGTCTGTTATCCCAAGCGCTGAAAGTATCAGCATAGCAGCAACGCCTGTCCTGTCCTTGCCCTGTGTGCAGTGGAAGATGACCGAGCGCCCCTCTCCCAGAGTGAGAAGTTCTCGGAAAAATCGGCTGTAACTGCGTTTGCCCGTGTCACTGTCAAGAAACATGAAATACAATTCATCACCGAGATAGCCCATCTCGTATGACACGTTTATCATCGTGAAAAAGTCGGAAATAGGCGGTCTGTCATTATCTTCGATATATTTGTAAGTATCCTGCATCTGCTTATGCAGGTCAAGTATCGGCAGATGTATGTACTCTGCACCATCTATCACAGGGTCGCGTTCGGGTTCGGAAGTGCCTGTAAACAGCGCAATTTCGGGCGAACCATCAACTTCTTCCACCGAACGCAGGTCGATGATCTTTTCAAGACGGTAAACCTCGCGCAGTCTGTCAAGGTCATCTGCCGAAGCTGTTGACAGCTTTGCCGTGCGCAGCAGCACCCCCTGTCTGACTTTTCTGCCGTCAGCCGACGGATAACCGCCCAGTTCACGGGCGTTACCTATACTGTGCATATTTATATTCTGCATAAGTGTGTTCATGTCAATGCCTCCCGATGATCATTTTCGCAGGTATTATAGCACAAAGCGCGTAACAAAAGCGCAACACATACGCAAAAATAAATTGTAATTTTTTCAGAAATGCTCCGCGCTTATTTGTCACAAATAACGAAAAACGAGCAATTTTTGTGCATCATGCATAAAAATCAAGTTAATAATTCGTTAGCTTAGCAAGCCAGAATATGCCTGCTTTGTTGCAGTTTTGTTGCGGAAGATGTGCTATTATATTAATACTTTATGTGATCATCCCGCTGATACACCAAAATAAACGATGTTATATCGAGAACTTATAGCAATCCAACTGTTTAAATTCACAAAATCCAGTCGCAAAAGCTAGGATTTATGGGCTTTGTGACTGGATTTTGTCTGAATTTTAAGGTGGATTGCTATAATACAGTTGGCAGTTATCTTTCCCCCGCCTGCGGCGGGGGAAAGATAACATCAACTCAGTTTTTCCTCATTGATAAAATTGAAAAAAGTATTTTGCAGTGGTGTGCTAAAGGGATAGTCATAATACTTTATTTGGAGGTCCCCATGATGAAAACAAATAATAATAATAACTGCCTGACAATATTTCTTGAGGGCAGGATAGACACAAACAACGCCCCGCAGGTCGAAAAAGAACTGCTTGCAGCCGCAGAGGGCAAAACTGATGTGGTGCTTGATGCCGAAAAGCTGGTATATATATCCAGTGCAGGGCTGAGGGTATTGATGAAGCTGAGAAAATCGCTGGCTAAACTGCCGATGATAAACGTTTCCCGCGATGTATATGACATACTGGAGACCACAGGCTTCACCGAACTTCTCGATGTAAAAAAGGCTTTGCGGCAGGTATCCGTTGACGGCTGTGAGGTGATAGGTGCAGGCGGCTACGGCACAGTTTACAGGATAGATGAGGAAACAGTGCTGAAAGTATACAATAACAACTCACAGGAAATGGTCGAAAGCGAGCGCCTTATGTCACAGAGGGCTTTCGTGAACGGCATACCTACTGCGATACCCTATGACACTGTAAAGGTGGGCGAGAAATTCGGCGTGGTATACGAACTTATCAATGCGGGTACAGTCGCACAGTTCATCACCGCCGAACCCGATAAACTGGAAAAATATGTGCGCCTGTTCGCCCGCGAGCTGAAAAAATTCCACACCATCGAGATAGATGATGCGCTTTTCGCCGACAAGAAGCAGTATTTCTATGATATAACAAAAACACTGGGGAAATACATGACCGCTGAGGAAACTGCCGAGATAACAAACTATATCGACAGCATACCCGACTGCAAGACCTTCCTGCACGGCGACTATAATTTCAGGAACGTTTTGCTGAATGACGGTGAAGTGATACTGATAGATATAGGCGATGCAGGCACGGGACACCCCGCGCTCGATGTGGCAGGCGTTTCCATAGTCTGCAATTATCTCAAATACACCCATCTCCCGCCCGAAGAGATACGCCGTCTGCTGGGCTTTGATCCCGAGCTTACCGACAAGATATGGTACTTCTTTTGCAGTGAGTATTTCGGCATCAGCACTCCCGAACAGGTAAAACAGTATACCGAGATGCTTACACCGATAATGCTGCTGGATATTGTCTGCCATTCACTCAGGCGCTACGCCGAACTCACCGAAGAAGATTATTTGGTGCGCGTGAACGGTCTTGTAAGGGGCAGACTTCTGCCTGCTATAAGAAAAAATATCCCGCTGGATTTTTGATCTCATCTTGATATGGAGGAATAAACTATGAGATCTTCTGTTAACGACAACAAGCTGACTATCTTTCTTGATGGCAGGATAGATACAAACAACGCGGCACAGACCGAAAAGGATATTTTCGCAGTCACCGACGGCACGGCTGATGAGATCGTGATAGATGCTAAGGAGCTGGAATATATCTCCAGTGCAGGTCTGCGCGTGCTGATGAAACTGCGAAAGACCATTGATAAGCCTCTGCCGATGATAAACGTTTCCCGCGATGTCTATGACATACTGGAGACCACAGGCTTCACCGAACTTCTCGCTGTCAAAAAGGCACTGCGCAAGGTCGAAGTCGCAGGGCTGGAAGTGATCGGCAAAGGCGGACACGGCAAGGTCTTCCGCCTTGATGAAGAGACTATCATCAAAACATACCACGATAACAGCTCCCTTGAACAGATCGAAAAAGAACGCGAATATGCCAGAAACGCTTTTGTAAACGGCATACCGTCTGCCATCGCCTACGATGTGGTCGAAACAGAGGAAGGCTATGGCGTGGTATTTGAAATGGCAGGCGCAGTAACAGTCAGCAAAGCTATAATGGACGACCCAAGCAGAACGCAGGACCTCGCTGTGAAGTTCGGCAAACTGCTGAAACAGCTCAACACCACCGAAGCCTCCCCATCGCTGTACGGCGATATAAAGCAGATATATCTCGAAAGGGCAAAGTCAGCGGAAGAATTTTTCACACCCGAAGAAAACGAGCAGATAGTCCGTATGATAAATGCGATCCCCGACGGAAACGGCATGATACACGGCGATTACCACACCAACAATGTAATGGTGCAGTCTGACGGCGAGCTGGTACTTATAGACATGGCAGATATAAGCCGCGGCAACCCCATTTACGACATCGGCGGCACTTTCCTGACCATGTATCTCAGCGGCATGAACGACCCGAATATCACACTGGAAAAAATAGGCATAGAATATGAAAAAGCGAAGCAGGTGTGGGGCATAGCACTTTCCACCTACTACGGCACGAATGACCCGAAAATGCTGGAGCTTTACAGCAACAGGTGCAGTGCTTTTGCGCTTATGCGAATGGCAACGACACTAGGCTTTACAACAGGTGCGGCAAGAAACCAATATGCCGAAGGCATAGTTGCACTTATGAGACAGCAACTGTTCCCGAATACCGAGAATTTCTGCAAGCTGTTCGCTATGCCGTGTTAAGGGGGTGAGTTGATTGTATGAAAACAGCAAAAAACTGACAGCTGTTTACGCGGCGGCAGCATTGTTGCTTGTCATAACAGCAATAGTCGGCACGTTTTGTGACAAGGCACTGTCTGATGCGGTGTATAAAGCGGCAGATCCGTTTTTCCTGACCATATCCATACTGGGGCAGTATGTGTTTTACGGCTCTATGGTGTTTTTCGGCGGAGCTTTGTTAAAGCAGATAAGCCTTAACGACGGGCTGTCAGCAGGCAAAAAGCTGGCTGCAAGCATATTCTGCGTGCTGGGTATCATAGAAGGCGCTTTTCTCGGTTCGGGTTCGCTTACCCATGCCGAAGGTCTGGGCGCGATAGAAGCCTTTGCAAAACTGCCGAAATACCCCGCGCGTTTCGGTACGATGCTGATAGTCATGCTGCCGCTGATGATATGCGGCATGAAACTGACCAAAGAGCATAGCAAAAAGCTGACAGGCAGACTGGTGCGGCTGATGATAATAGCACTGATAGTACAGATAGCAATTATGAGTACCAAAGGCTTTTTTGCCCGTCCCAGATACCGCACGACCCTCATGGGCTTTGACGGCGTGGGTTTTGTGCAGTGGTACGAGGCTTTAGGCGACCCGAAACCGCTGTCAGAAAAGTTCGGCGTTGACAAAAATGCGTTCCAGTCCTTCCCGAGCGGTCATTCATGGATGGCGGCGGCAAGCATGTACATCATCATGGGGCTGAGCGCAGTCATAAAAAAGCTGGAAGGCAAAGAAGTACAGCTGACCATAGCAGGGCTGGTGTTCGCCTTAGCCATAATGTTTTCAAGGATAGTACTGGGTGCGCATTATCTGTCAGACATCTCTTTCGGCGGACTGCTGGGCACGATAACGGGCTTTATCTTCCTAAAGCTCGAACTGAGAGCAGATAAAAATCTTCAATAGGGTATTGTAAAGTCATAATAAAAAAGCGTCCTGCTTTTCACGGCAGGACGCAGTCTTTTTGTCAGGATACCCTATCTCAATATATGACTATCCCTTTAGCACACCAACTGAAAATGCGGTAAACAAAAGGATAATTGAGCGCCCCATATTTTTCGCACGTCTGCGGCGGGGGAAAGATAACATCAACTCAGTTTTTCCTCATTGATAAAGGTATTTTTCAGTGGTGTGTTAAGGGGATAACCATAATTCATAATAAAAAAAGCGTCCTGCTTTTCACGGCAGGACGCGTCTTTTTGTCAGGATACCCCTCTATCTCAATATATGACTCTCCCTTTAGCACACCAACTGAAAATGCGGTAAACAAAAGGATAATTGAGCGCCATACGCCAAGAACCTAAAGTTCTGTATAGCCGCTGTTTTTGTGGTGTGTCAGCGGGATAACCACATTCAGAAATTTATTGCTGATGATACAAAACAGCCGTTCCTGCACATCAGCAGTCAGAATAAAAGCGTATCCACCCTGTCAGCAAGTTTCTTCAGCCTTTCAGCCGTATGCTTTACCCTGAGTTTGTAAAGTTCTGTCCCATAATCCGAAACGCAGTCTATCAGGTACATGAACCTGATACAGCCTACTATGCTTATCTTATCCCTGTACTGCGCTATCAGTGCTTCGTCATCCGTGTCAAAATAATAGCCTATGAACTTCTCCCACACCCGATGCGAGACCGAAGCAGGAAGTCCCAGAAAATTCATGCTGTTTTCAGGCTCGTCCTCGCTAAAAGCAAAATATGTAACATATACCGCTTGCAGGTCGAATATCGGGTGTCCCACGCAGACTGTATCCATGTCCACCAGCATCGGTTCATCGTCCACCACCATTACATTCTTCATCTGCGCATCGCCGTGTACCACATTGTTCTGCTCGGGTATCTCTTCCAGCAGAGCTTTCAGACGCTCATACAAACTGCTGTCCACCGATCTTCTGACCACTTCCAGATACCCCATGAACTGTTCCTTTGCAGACCTCAGCTTGCCGTCAGGCACAGTGCGGCTGTTGACAAGGTGGAAAAACTCGGCATATTTTCTGGTCATGCTGTCCACATCGTCCGGCGCTTCCACCAGCATATCATTGAGTGTCTTTGCGTTCAGCAGTTCAAAAACCGAGCCGTAGCCGTCCCCTACCCTTACTATGTCGTATGATATGGCAGTGGGAACACCCGCCACAAGTGCTGTACGCGCCAGTTTCTTCTCATTCTTTATCATTTCTATGCTGTCAGGGAAGTTGTATACCTTAACGATAGTCTCATCATCTATGCGGTATACCGTACCGTAGTAGCCCTTGCCTATAACAGGACAGCCCTCAACGCTTATCTCGCGCATCTTTCTTGATACATCAAAAAGCTCGGTAAAGCCTGTTGTCTCAAGAATATCATAGACTGCATCGGAAACGTTCAGCATTTTCAGCCTGCACCCTTTACGCTTCAGCAGTTTCATAAGTACCCTCAGCCCCGCACTGGAGATATATTCCAGCTCAGCCATATCAAGCACAGGCGCAGGCTCATCAGCTGCCGCCGCCATAAGCGCACTTTCTGTCTCGGCTGAATTGGTGGTATCTATCCTGCCGAATAGTTTTACTGTGAAAACGTCATTCTCTTTTACGCATTTAATGTTGTTATTCATATAAAAGTCACCTGCCTTTAACATATTATACCACATTTTGCGCAACAAATCAGCTACATACAGCGATTTTTTAACATGTGATTTTTAACAAAGTTTTCATTTGTTATTTGTGCATTGTTAAGCCCTCAGATATAATCATATTCAATGAAAAAATACTTCGTGCGGGGTTGATTTTTAGGTATTATATATGGTATAATATTTTTATAACTTGATGAGGTGAAAATATGGCAGAAGTGAAAGTCACCATTACAAAGATCACCGATACAGGCGGCTGCCCCTGCTTTGCAGAGGCTGAGTTTACCGACAGATACGGCGAAAAGCATGTTTTCCGCGATAAACTGCCCATATTCGCCCGCGATGACACCGATATGACAGTTCCGCGAGAGGGCATCATCAGATGCACTGTCATCGCTGAAACGGACGGCTTCTGTGTGATAGACACCGAATTTCCCGATGATGTTGAGGACAGCGAGGGCAGATACAGGTTCGAGACAGATGAAAGGCTTGTTGTGAGGTAAGATATGGAAGAGATAAACGTCAGGCTGAAAAGGCTTGCTGACAGCGTATATACAGATGCAGTCATCGAAGAGGACTATGCAGACGGGGCAACGGTATTCCGCATAGATATTGGCGGCAAAACGCTGACAGGCGAAGACGATGACTATTTCACAGCTTTCGGCAAGCTGAGGGACAGTCTGCTTGAAAAGGGCTTCGGGCTGTGCTGTGCGGGCGCGATGCTTAACGCGGGGCAGTCGGGCATGATGGCAGGCAGTGATATGGTATACCTTGTGAGAAAGGGCGAAAAGCCCGCGCTTTCCGACAGGGTGTGGATATTTGAGGAAAAAACACCCGACAGCTTCCCCGATAGTGAAGCGCAGAGGAAATTTTTTGAAGAATGGATAAATTCTATCTGAACAGATACAGGCGGTGAGAAATATGCCAAAATTTGACGAGAGCATGGAGGGCATGCTCGATACCTTTTTGTTTGAAACAGGCGAACTGCTGGAAAATCTCGATGAGATACTCATGCGCGCTGAACAGGCTGAGGATATATCGCTTATCGAGGAGAGCGACATAGCTGAGATATTCCGCACGATGCACACCATAAAAGGCTCGGCGGCTATGATGGGCTTGCAGAATATGTCTACCCTTGCCCATGCGATGGAGGATATGTTCTACATAATCCGCGAGAAAACCTACGTGCAGACCGACAAATCAGCGCTTTTCGACCTGCTTTACAAGAGCAGCGATGCGCTGAAAGGCGAGCTTGAGGACCTCACCGATGAGGACAAGCCGCTGACGGATTTTTCGGGGCTGATAAACGATATACATGCGCTGGCGGCATATTTCAAGGGCGAAGCTGAAAAGTCGGGACAGGAGGATAATGCACTGCCTGCGGATATTTTTGATGAAAATGAACCGCCCGATATGTTCACCTACAAGCTGACATATTCTGACAGCTGTGAGATGCCCTCTGCAAGGGCGATAGTGCTTTTCAGAAAGCTGGGGGCTGTGGCAGAAGTCTGCCGCACCATACCGCCCGATATGGACGATGACGGTGCAGACGGCAAGATCAAGGCGGCAGGTCTTTTCATCAAGCTGGTGACAGATGACAGAGCGGCAGTCGAAAGGGTGCTGGCAGCGGGCATGAATGTGGAGAACTTCGAGCTGTTCACCCCCGAAATGCTGAAAGCTCAGACTTCCGCCGCGCCCGCAAAGCAGGAATTGGTGATACCCGACGGAGTCTTTCTGCCCGATGACCCCGACAGTCTGCTGACCTATCGGGTGATGTACAGCGAAAGCTGTGCTATGCCGTCGGCAAGGGCTATGGTACTGCTGAGAAAGCTGGGCGCTTTCGCGGAAGTCTGCCGAACTGTGCCCGCAGACTTGGATGCCGACAGCGCAGATGACGAGATAGCGAAGAACGGTCTGTACATAAAGCTGATAACAGATGATACTAACGCGGTGGAAAGACTGCTTGACAGCGGAATAAATGTGGAGAGCGCACTGCCCGTGAAAAAGCCTGCCGCTCCGCCAAAAACTGCCGCACCCGCACCAAAGCAGGAAGAAAAGCAGGAGCAAAAAACTGAAACAAAAACTGAGGAAAAGCCCGCAGTGCAAAAAAAGCCTGCGGCGAAAGCTCCCAAAAAAGAGCAGAGTCTGCTGACCGTCAAGCTGGAAAAACTGGACAGACTGCTTGACCTGGTCTCGGAGATAGTCATTACCGAAAGCGCAGTGACATCTTCACCCGACCTGCGCGGGCTGGAAACGCGGCTGGACAGGTTCAACAAGTCCTCGCGTGAACTGAAAAAGCTGACCGATGAATTGCAGGACGTTGTGATGAGTCTGAGAATGGTCCCCGTTTCAACAGCTTTCCAGAAAATGAACCGCGTGGTGCGTGACATGAACAATACGCTGAAAAAGAACGCCACGCTGGTATTTCGCGGCGAGGACACGGAAGTTGACAAGTCGATAGTTGACATGCTGGGCGACCCGCTGATGCACATTGTCAGAAATGCGGTGGATCACGGCATAGAATCTCCCGAAGAGCGCCTTGCGGCAGGCAAGACACATCCGCCTACCGTTACGCTCAGTGCGGGGTACGAATCGAACGAAGTGGTAATATCCTGCAAGGACAACGGCGCGGGAATGGACGCGGCGAAGATACTGGCAAAAGCCAAAAAGAACGGTCTGCTGACAAAGCCCGAAAGCGAGTACACCGAAAAGGAGATATTCAATTTTGTGGTGGCGGCAGGATTTTCCACCAACGAACAGGTGACACAGTACAGCGGCAGAGGTGTCGGCATGGACGTTGTAAAGCAGAACATCGAAAAAGTCGGCGGCAAGCTGATAGTAAATTCAAAGCTGGGCAAGGGCAGTACTTTCACCATAAGGATACCCCTTTCGCTCTCTATACTCGATGTGCTGAGTGTTGAAGTGGGTGCATCAAGCATCTCTATACCCGCATCTTCCATAAGGGAAGCCTTTTCATGCAATACAGACAGCCTTATCACCGACCCTGAGGGCAACGAGTTCGTGTACCTGAGGGACAGGTGTTACCCGCTGATAAGACTGGGCGATAAATTACAGCTGGATACCGACATCACCGACCCCACCGAAGGCATCTGCATGTACTGCCGCGAGGGTCAGTATGAAGCCGTTCTGCTGGCAGACAGGATAGTGTGCGACCAGCAGGTGGTAGTCAAGCCTTTCTCACCGCTGCTGGACGGTCTGCACCTGAAAGAAGCGGGACTGGCAGGGTGTTCGATACTGGGCGACGGCAGTATGACCATAATACTTGATATGCTCTCGCTTCTTGGCGGCGAGCTTGGGGAGGAGGCGCAAAATGGCTGATCTGAACGAGCTTATCGAAAACGGCGGTCAGGTGCTGACCTTTACTGCGGGCGATGAACATTTCGGTTTCTATATCCTTGATGTGTCGGATATAATCGAGATGCCCGCGATAACCGCCATACCCACAGCGCCGAAATATGTGCGGGGACTTATGAACCATCGCGGCAAAGCAGTGCCTGTGATGGACCTGCGCCTGCGGCTGGATATGGAGGAAGCTCCCTACGACGAGCGGAGCTGTGTGATAGTGGTGGAGATAAATACCATGCAGTGCGGCATAGCGGTAGACAGGGTGAGCGACGTGGAAACGATACTGCCCGCCAGCATCGCCCGCTCACCCGTTGAGACGGGTCTGGTGCGGGGCTTTGTCATACGTGAGGGCAAGCCGAGAATATCCATTCTCGATCCCGATGTGCTGGCAAGAACATGAGATATGGTCAGCGACATTATAATTTATGACTATCCCTTTAGCACACCAACTAAAAATGCGGTGAACAAAAGGATAATTGAGCGCCCCATATCTTTCCCCCGCTTGCAGATACTGCGCTCATCGTATCTGTGAGCGGGATATGTATGGAGATCTATGCCGTCTCCCCAAAAAACAGCCCTTCACTGTGAAAGGGCTGTTTTTTTGTACAGTAAATCAAAAACCTTCAAATAACTGTTGAAAAATTTTGAACTTTGTGATATAATGATGAATAGTTCCAAAACAAATCAATGATGGAGGCGCAATATGAAAGAGATCATTTACCTTATGCCCGATGCTAACGGCACAGAACTGGTGCGAAGTCTTGCAGGGTACGGGGTCTGTCCTGCGGGTCTGAGGATCGTCAGCGGACTTGAACTGGCTAGGATAGGGCTTGATAACAGCGGCATAGCTGTCAGCGGTAAACTTATCAGCGGCAGTAAACAGACCGCTGTTATATACAAGCTGATGACAGAAAACGGCTTTTTTGAGCCTTCTGCCTATGCCGATGCACAGCCTGTATCAGCAGCATTCGATAAACTGAGACATGCGGCTGACAGCAGTACGGTAAAAGCGCGTCTGCTGAGCGATGATGCGCTTTTCCGCGAAAAAAATGAGGAGCTTACAGCGGCACTGGAATGCTATGAGCAGAAGCTGGCAGAGGGCGGCATGACAGACAGCGTATCGGTGATGCGGCTGGCGGCTGAGAAATGCGCCGCCCTCGACCCCGAAAAATACGAGCTGGCAGAGGTCGAAGAATATCCGCTGACACCGCTTGAAAGGGAACTGCTTGATAAACTGAGCGGCGGCAGGGCAAAAAAACTCACGCTGGCAGATATATACGGTGTGAGCGAATGCGATGCGAAAGTTACCGCAGTTACAGAGGCTTACGGCGCATCTAACGAGGCTGAGGATATTATCGGCACTATTTTCAGAGAGAAACTGCCGCTGGACAAATGCGTGGTCGCAGTGACCGATGCGGCAAAATACTCACAGCTTTTCAGTGAGATATGCGGCAGATACGGCATAAATGTCAGCATGGGGTGCGGCACGCTGATAAAAAGCACCTGCCCCGCAAGACTGCTTATGCTGTGCGCAAAATGGACTGACGGCATTACAGCTTACAGCATCGACAAGCTGAATGATATGCTGTTCTCAGATGTGTTTGACAGAAAGAAGCTCTGGAAAAACTGCTTTGACGGTGAGTATTCGGGCAAGGTACTGCACAGCGCCGCCGAAATGATGGGCAATATGCGGCTGGGTCTTGATGAGGACGTGAACACCGCAAGGATAGCCGCTTATGAAGCCGCCCTGAAAAAGCATGAGGACGACGATGACTTTAAAGCAAAGCTGGAAACACTTCAGAATGTCAAAGTGCTTTCGGCAGAACTCGGCAAAGGCATACAGCATATCATCGCAAAGTATTCGGTAATAAGGAAAAACTCATCAAAGCCTGCCGATACTGCGGCGCGTGAAAAGCTGTCCGAAAAGCTGGGCGAACTGGAGGTCGATGACATCACCGAGATACTGCCTCAGCTGACAAGCGGCATCGTAAGATCGGAGAACAGCGCGGGCGGTTCACTTTATGTCACCACCATTGAAAAGCTCGCATGTTCGATGAGACCGCATGTCTTTATAGCAGGGCTTTCGGCAGACTGTTTTCCGGGTGCGCCTGCGGAGGACCATCTGGTGCTTGACTGTGACTGCCGCCTTTTCGGCAGGGACGCTATCCCCACATCCGCTGAGAGGACAGTCCGCCGCCGCGAAGTGCTTTTTGATGCAGTAAAGCTGGCATCGGCACTGGCTGAAAAGTTTGGCGGTCATTCGCTCAGGCTGTCATACTATAACTATGACCTGACAGCACTCAGGGCGGTGAACCGTTCTGCCGCACTCAGCAAACTTATTGAAGGCACAGAAGTGCGCAAGGCAGGATTTTTCTCAGCGATGATGTCAAAGTCTGATGTGATAGGCAAGGCTTACATTGACGGAACACTGAGCGCAGGAAAGATCCGTGATACCATACAGACAAATGCTGTCGATCTGCGCGGTCAAAAGGTGTTTTCACCGTCAGACCTGGACGTGTTCTTCAAATGCCCCAAGCACTTCTTGCTGGAAAAGATAATGGGCATTTACAGCCGCAGCAGTGATGACCCGATGGAAGTAATATCGCTGAGGGAGCAGGGCATAGTTCTGCATAAGGCGCTGGAACTGAGTTCGGTCTGCGGCTTGACCGATACAGAAGATATTGTAAAGCTAGGCGAAGAGCTTTTCGACATATTCCTGCTCAGGAGACCGCCCATCAACAAATACGCGGCTGACACTGTAAGAAAAGAATTTGCGGAAATGCTCAAAACCGCTGTACAGCTCGCCGAAGATGATAAGCGGGTCATCTCCCGCGAAGAAGAGTATTCTGCCGAGTATTTCTATGACGAAGATGACGGCAGAATATCAAGCGGTATAAAGCTGAAAGGCTACCCCGATATGGTCGTGGAAAAGTCCGACGGCACTTGCTGTATCGTGGATTTCAAGAGCGGCGTGGTAAAAAAGCACAAGAACAACGATATTGATACCTGCCTGCAAACACTGCTCTACGCCTATATGGTGGAAGAACAGTCGGGCGGCAGTATAAAGATAGACGGCTGTGAATACAGGTATATCAGGCTGGAAGGCGGCGACAGGCTTGTGAAATGCGGCTATGACAGCACCATCAAACGCGGGCTGGACGATAAGATGCAAATACTGGAGCATGCACTGAAAACGGGTGATTTCCCGTGCCGCCCCGACAAGGACAGCTGCAAATACTGTGATCTCGGCGGTATCTGCGGGAAGGAGAATAAGTAATGGCTGTGATGAATGACGACTCTCTTGCAAGGGAGAACATCCGCAACAACATCAATGAGAACATTTTTGTCGAAGCAGGCGCAGGCTCGGGCAAGACCACCAGCCTTGTTGACAGAATGATGGCTATGGTGCGCGGCGATGAGGCAAGCGGTCAGGAGGGGCGCGATATAAGCAGGATATGTGCCATAACCTACACCAAAGCCGCCGCCAACGAGTTCTATGGGCGCTTCCGTAAAAGGCTGTCCGAAGAGCTGAACAAGCCCGCCGACAAACGCGCTCCCGAACAGGTGCTTGAACGTTACAGAAATGCGCTGGAGAATATCGACCTGTGCTTCATGGGCACGATAGATTCATTCTGCCAGACACTTCTGCGCGAACACCCCGATATGGCAAAAATACCCGCTTCGGCAGACATGATAACCGCTGAGGAAAAGACAGGCATGTACAAGAATATCTTTGTTGACATGCTAAACGGTAAATACGGCGCAGATGCGCAGAACAAGGCAAAGCGCTTCTGCGAGTATGTGCCCGTATACAAACAGATGAGCGTCATAAAAACAGTGACCGATGAACTGGATAACCACCGCGATGCAAGGTTCTGCTGTAAAAATGCAAGCGCCGATCCCGACAATGATCTTGCAGACGAATTCAAGATCATAAGCACCATCGGCTCGTATGTGAACGCCCACCCCGAAAGCGTACTGACGAGCAACGCCAAAAACAGACAGTTCCCCGAAAGGGCGCAAAAGTGCAGATCACTGATGTCAGGCAAAGCAAGTGACGATCTCTTGGGTTTTTGTGAGCTGACAAAGGATCTGAAATACATCAATATCGCTGACCCCCTGCCCCCGCAGATAGCCGCTGCGGCAGGCGACTTGTTCACAGAAGAGCTTTATGGCAGGGGCAAGGTAAAGAAGAAACGGTATATCATAGATACAGACACATACCGGACAGTCTTTAATGAAGTGCTGGAACAGCCTTTCAGGGCAACGATGGATCTGTGTGCCGAAGTGCTTAAAGAGGCTGTCAGGATACGCCGCACTCAGGGCAGGCTGACTTTCTATGACTGGCTCTATCACCTCAGGAACATGCTGCGCGATGATGCGGCAAAAGACGGCAGACTTATCTCATATATAAGAGAAAAGCACAGCTATTATCTGGTGGACGAATTTCAGGATACAGACCCGATACAGGCTGAGATCATCTTCTACCTTACCGCAAGCGAAGAGACCCTGTGCAGTGACTGGAGAAAGTGTGTTCCGCGTGAAGGCTCGCTGTTTATAGTGGGCGACCCGAAACAGTCGATATACAGATTTAAGGGTGCTGATATTGAACAGTTCATACGCATAAGAAAAATGTTTGAGAACAGCGCAGTAAGCTCTGTGATGGAGCTGACAAAGAACTTCCGCTCGAACAAGGAGCTTTGCACTGCTTTCAACAAAAAATTCAGCGATATGATGCCGAAAGACACCGACAACAACGCAGCTTACAGAGCGATACCGCTCGATGATAAGCCCGATGACGCGGCAGGCACTGTGGGCGGCGTGTATTACTATAAGTCCTATAACGATAAGCACGACACCAAACGCGCAACACAGTGCGACCGCATGCAGACAGCCGAGATAATAAAAAGACTCGTCGGCGATGAGCGCTTTAAGATCTCCCGCTATGACAAAAATACCGATACCTGTTATGCCGACACCATAAAGTTCAGCGATATAATGGTGATAGTCTTTTCAAAGAACGATGTCGGCATTTATATGAATGAGCTTACAGATAAAAACATACCTGTGATGGCTGAGGGCAAGATATTTTTCAGCAAGTGCGAAATGCTGAAAGCTGTAAAAGATGTGGCTGAATGTGTGGCTGACCCCAAAAACAGTGCGGCGCTCTACAACGTGCTGACAGGTCCGTTTGGCGGCATTTCCGAGAACGAACTGGCTTCTCTGAGAGCTGAGGGCGCATCGTTATCACTGTTTGAGCGCAAAAACAAATGCCTTGATGCGCACCCCGCAGTCAAGAAAACCGTGCTGACGCTTTACGGGCTTTATCAGGACTCGCTGAAACTTTCCCCCACCGCAGTTATCGAGCTGATATGCGATAAGCTCGAACCTGAAAAATATTTCAGCAGTAATGATCTGGAATACTACTATTTCGCGCTGGAACTGGTGAGAAAAGCCGAGAGCAGCGGCGAGATCACTGACCTACCTGCGGCGGCGAAAATGCTTAACGATCTTGCAAACGACAAAAGCAGTGAAGAGCGCTGTATGGCTTTACAGCAGGAGCTTGACAGGGTAAGAGTGGCTAACCTGCACAAAGTCAAAGGACTGGAAGCACCCGTTGTGATACTCGCATCGCCAAAAAGCACCGAATTTCCGCCCTCTTACTATATCAAGCGCTTTGAGGCGGCTGACAGTCAGGGCTATAATGAGAACATGTACGTTTTCGAGCTGACCGACAAAGATACCAATATGACAGCCGCGAAGTCCTCCGAAAACAGAGGTGAGGCAAGACTCGAACAGCATCAGAGCGACGGAGAAGATCTGAGAAAGCTCTATGTGGCGGCGACCCGTGCCGAGAAACTGCTCATCATCTCGCAGGCATACGTGTCGGGCGATGGCGGCGAGGAACGTCAGGATACGCTTTACTGGTCTGAACTGCGTGAGATGTGCAGCGGCGACTTTTTTGATGTGTTTACCGCAGATCCCGACAAAGCCCCCATCAGCGGCAGGGCAGAAGCAGATGCCGAAGAACTTGTCGCTGATGCTGAACTGACCGACTTTGGCAAAGATGCAGGATCACGCCAAAAGACCTACACCGTGAAACTGCCCAGCGATATAAAAGTCTCCAAAAAAGGCGATGCCGAAAAGCCTGCCGATCCGCAGGAAAACGCAGACGAGCCTGAATATGAGCCTGAAGACCCCGAATTATCCGCCGAAGAAACGCAGGCATCTGAAGCCCCCGAAGTTTCTCCCGATGATGAAGAAGCCACTGTTGCCGATGTGCCCGCAAACATCATGGGCACGATGGTACACAGGCTAATGGAGAAACTCGTCACCGCAAAACAGAGCTATACCGACGAAAGCATAAACAGTGTCATAGCTGAGATAACAGCTGACCACTGGCATGAAGACGACACTGTTTTCGCGGCACTGAAAAAGGTGTACACCACCATGACCACAGGCGGCTATCCGCAGTCAAACAAGCGTGACAGTGACCTTCTTGCAGTGCTGGCAGATGCTGAGTGCCACTGCGAACTGCCTTTCTGCTTCACCGATGATGATAACGAGACCGAAAGCGGCGAAAAGGTACGCAAAGTGGTCAACGGCGTGATAGACCTTGCCTACTGTAAAGACGGCAGCTGGTATATCGTTGACTACAAGACCAACAAGGTCGGCACAGGGCTTGACGAACACTATGCAGATCAGCTTGCGGCTTACAAAAAAGCGCTGAAAACGCTTCTCGGCGTTGATGCGCAAGCCTACATCTACCACATAGCAGTCAGGTAAACATATGATACGGGTGGATATAAAAACGGCAGACAGCTTTTTGCGGCTGTCTGCCGTTTGTGTTATATGTTGGTTATCAGCGTGCCTTCGTTGTCGATGGCAAGCTCCTTGACCTGCCAGCCGCCAAGCCCCGCATTGTCCAGCGAGAATTTCATCTTGCCCGCAAAGAACTTGTTCTCTTCATCGACTATCGCCATAACAGTTGGACCTGCACCGCTTATGTAACCCGCGTATGCGCCGTGTGTGTAAGCTATGTCAAACACGTCGCGGCAGCCCGGTATCAGTTCCATTCTGTAAGGCTGGTGGAGTTTATCGTGTACCGCAGTGCGCAGATTTTCAAACTTGCCTGTCAGCAGTGATGCAGAAAACAGCGCCGCCCTCGAAAGATTGTACACCGCGTCCTTGTGGCTGACCTCTTTTGGCAGACATGCGCGGGCTTCTTCGGTCTTTAGTTCAAAATCAGGTATCATAGCCACGAATTTCAGCTTAGTGTAGACCTCCTGCTTTACCCAGTGTACCTTTCTGCCGTCAAACACCGCAGTAACTATGCCGCCCAGCAGTGCGGGCGCGGTGTTGTCGGGATGACCCTCTATCTGTGCGGCAAGGTCAACGAGGTCATCTTTGGTGAGCGGGTCGCCCAGCATTTTGTTAGCGCCCACCAGTCCCGCGATTATGCAGGCTGAGGACGAACCAAGACCTCTCGCCATCGGGATATTGTTTGTCTGCCTCAGTTTAAGACCCTCCAGCTTTCTGCCGCATACCGCGTAAAGATCTTTAGCCGAAAGGTAGATGAGATTGCGCTCGTCACAGGGTACTTCAACACCGTCAGCCGAAGCTATATCAAGCCTGTCACACTCCTCCATCTCGACATAGTTATAGTAATTCAGCGCCAGACCCAGCGCATCAAAGCCTGCGCCAAGATTTGCCGATGTAGCGGGTATCTGTATTCTGTACATTTTACTTCCTCATTCCTTTTGGGTATCAAGATTCCAGCGGACGTACTCTCAGCTTAACGCCCACGCTGTCAGCAACTTTCTGCGACTTTGCTATCTCCTCTTCACCGATGACATCTACCACAGTCAGCACCACGTTGGGTACATACTGTTTTATGTTTTTCGCAAAACTAAGCATTTCAGCGAAGCAGTCCTTATCCTTCCACTTAGGGCGGGTGATAGCCATGTAAGCCTCGCTGTCAGATGCGTTCAGGCTGATGGAAACGGTATCTATCAGACCCTTGAAATCAGGTTCGGTCTTTCTGCCGTGTATGAGGTTCGCAAGACCATTGGTGTTCAGCCTGATGGGAGTATCGCACACCGCGCGGATATACTTTGCAGTCTCCAGCAGTATCCCCAGTTCGCTTGTAGGCTCGCCGTAACCGCAGAAGATTATCTCTTTATACGAAGAGAGGTCGCGTGTTTTCAGGTTTGCCAGCACCTCTTCCAGTGTTGGCTGATGTTCCAGCCACAGCGGGTCAGAACCGTAAGCACCGTCATCATTCTGGCGCAGGCAGAAAGTGCATGCGCATGGGCACTTATTGGTGATATTCAGGTATAGCTTGCCCCAGAGTTCATAAGAAATGGTCATAGCTGTCTTTTTCATTTTAATTCCTCCGTTCGGGAAACATTTTTCTCCCAATTTTGATGTGTATTGCTGATGATACAAAATGGCTGTTCTTTCGTATTGTTCCCCCATCTTCGGCGGGGGAACAATACACAACCAAATCGGGATACATTTTTTTGTCAAACGCTTTTCGGGACAGCGTTCGTCTTTTAATACCTATTATGACTATCCCTTTAGCACACCAACTAAAAATGCGGTAAACAAAAGGATAATTGAGCACCACACGCCAACCACCTTAAGTTCTGTATAGCCGCTGTTTTTGTTGTGTGTCAGCGGGATAACCACAATACCTATTATAACACACTGCCGCTGATATTCCAAGATGATTTTTGCACAAAAAACGAGCCGCGCTTAACGACCCGTTTATCGTCTTATTTCGCGCTCAGCTGACCTCTCTCGAAGTCAGCAAGATGATGATTGTCGTTCCACAGACAGACACGGAAGTTTGCAGCCCTGCCGTAGCGGTCATCGGTGCAGAGTTCTGTGACCGCAGTGAAATCGGCGTTGAAGCCCTGCCACATTATCATTGGCGAGATGTTCAGCAGGTGCGCGGTAACGGCGCACATCGCCCCGAAATGGCAGAACAGTGCGATGGTATCGCCGCACTTTTTCACCACTCTGTAATGCCTTCCCTCGCGCACAAGACCGTACTTTTCAAGCAGTTTGTCGATGCCCTCATCAACAGCCTGTATCCTCCCGCCCATACCTGCGGCAGACATGGCGGGGTGCTTGTACCAGCCTTCCTTGTCGAACATTTCGGGCATCTCCGTCCAGTAGTCGGGCGGAACGTCCCAAGTCATTTCCTTTTTATGGCTGTCGGGATTTTCCCACATAAGGTCAAATTCGTGAAGCCAGTCACAGACCTCAGCCTGCTTGTCTGCGAACTTTTTCACCGTTGCCGCGCAGGTCTCTCTTGCCCTGCCCATCGGAGAAGTGTAAAACGCAGTTATGTCCTCATCAGCGAGCCTTTCAGCCAATATCGCCGCCTGTTCGATACCCTTGTCGGTAAGACAGTCCTTAGCATAATCGGGTTCACCGTGTCTGATTATCAGTATTCTCATGTCAGATCCTATTCTAAATGGGGGCTGACCACGTTCTGCGCAGTCAACGCTGCCCCCTGCCGCCGCGCCGAGAGGTCCATCGTTTTGCTCTCTCCCGCGATAACGCGGCGCGGGTCGCTCTTTGGCATGTTTCAAGGCTTTGTTTTGCCCTCATTATTTGGTTTTGATTTATTTTTTGGGGAAACGTCCCCCGTGTGACAAGCACCTATGCAGGGTGGAATGCCCCCACCTTAAATTTCGCCCATGCCAACAATTACGAATTGCCGCCCCCGCAAGTCAGTGCGGTTCAAACAGCGTGAGCAAGCCCCTGCCCTGCACGAAATTATCCGATAAAAGCGAAATCTTTTCGCACATGTCAACAATCACGAATTGCCGCCCCCCGCAAGGCAGTGCGGTTCAAACGGCGTGAGCAAGCCCCCGCCCTGCACGAAATTATCCGATAAAAAGCAAAGCTGTAATGCCTGCCAACAATTATGAATTATGAATTATGAATTATGAATTCCCAAAACCTCTCCGTTAACACATTCAAGCATTACCGTGAACGGTCCGTTGTTCTCCAGTGTGACTTTCATATCTGCACCGAAGATGCCGCGCTCGACTTTGCCGTTTATCTTGTCGGCACAAAGTTCGCAGAAATGCTCATAAAGTTCGTTGGAACGCTTTGGTTCACCCGCGTTGGTGAATGACGGTCGGTTGCCCTTGTGACAGTCAGCATAAAGCGTGAACTGGCTGACACACAGGAAATCGCCCCCCACATCGTTGACCGAAAGATTTGTCTTGCCGTTCTCATCAGCGAAAATGCGCAGTTTGGACAGCTTGTCTGCCAGCTTTTCACAGTCGGCTTCTGTATCACCGTGACCCACGCCCAGCAGTATCAGGAAACCCTTGCCTATCTCACCGACTGTCTTGCCCTCAACTTCTACCCGCGCAAAGTTCACCACCTGTACCAGTGCTTTCATCAGCGCACCTCTATTTCGTAGGCGTAACTGAACACCTTGCCTGCTTCCAGCTTGACAGCGTGGGGCTTTTTCTCAATGTCGGGATATTCGTCGTCGGCGTAAACAGGCACCGAAGTCCAGGGTTCAAGGCACACGAAAGATGCCCTGTCATCACCTGTGGGCGACCATACAGCTATGCAGTCAGACTGCGGGAACTTCACTGTCACAGCCCTCTCGGACTTCCTGCTTTTCAGCGTTACAGCCTTTGAATTTGGCTTGTCTATCATTATCGCATCATTGTCGAACAGCGAACGTGTCACCGCAAGGGTATTGCCGTTCTCTGCAAGAACATTCCCTGCGGGATCGGCTATATGTTCGTTCTGCTGATAAACTATGTCGTAATCCTCAAATTTCTCGCCCTCAGCCAGCGGGCAGTTGAACGCAGGGTGTCCGCCGAGATAGAAATACATAGTCCTGCCGCCTGTATTCTTCACGATATTTTCGACCTTTACACCGTTTGGCAGAGCAGTGTATCGCACAGTCAGTTCAAAGTTATATGGGTACTGCGTCAGAGTTTCCTCGCTGTCACGCAGTATAAACTCGATGCTGTCAGCCTGCGCACCCGCAAACTCAAACTCCATATCGCGGGCAAAACCGTGATTTGCTTTCATCTTGTAGTCTTTGCCGTCAGCCCTGTAAGACCTGTCTGCGGGCGAACATACGAACGGGAACAGCACAGGCGCATATCTCTTCCAAGCATCGCCGCACTGCCAGAGGTATTCTCTGCCCTCAAATTTTATCGAATGCAGTTCAGCCCCGAAAGTATCTGCCGAAAACTCTATATTGCCAGAATTTACCGAATATAGCATATATCCTCCTTAAAATATCTCCCATTTTTGATGTGTATTGCTGATGATACAAAATGGCTGTTCTTTCGTATTGTTCCCCCGCCTTCGGCGGGGGAACAATACACAACCAAATTGGGATCAAAATATATAGCCCCCGCTGTCGGGCAGGGGCTGTTATGTTATTATGTTATATGACTATCCCTTTAGCACACCAACTAAAAATGCGGTGAACAAAAGGATAATTGAGCGCCCCATATCTTTCCCCCGCCGCCACACCACGCCCGATACCCTTTCACAGCGTATAACAGCATCGCAGCAAAACAGCGGTGTGCAGTCAGAAAGCAGTGTTATTTCACCATCTTCATCGAAATATCGAACGCTTTTACCGAATGTGTCAGCGCACCCAGCGAGATTATATCCACGCCTGTTTCAGCTATCGCCCTGATGGTGCTTTCGGTGACATTGCCCGATGCTTCCAGCAGTGCCCTGCCGTCAGTGATCTTTACAGCCTCAGCCATCTCCTCGCAGGACATGTTATCGAGCATGATTATCTCAACGCCCAAGTCAAGCGCTTCTTTAAGCATATCAAGATCGGCGGCTTCGACTTCTATCTTTACCGTGTGACCCATCTTTTCCCTCAGCGCATTGACTGCACCTGTCATACTGCCGTAAGCATCAAGGTGAGTGTCTTTCAGCATAGCACAGTCTGACAGATTGTATCTGTGATTTTTTCCCCCGCCGACAGTAACGGCATACTTCTGTATAGCCCTCAGTCCGGGCAGAGTTTTTCTGGTGTCGGCAACGCTTGCCTTAGTGCCTGCGATAAGCTGTACACACTTGTTTGTGGCAGTTGCGATGCCCGACATGTGCTGAACGAGGTTCAGCGCAGTCCTTTCGCCCTTTAACAGCGCCCTTGTCGGACCAGTTATCTCAGCGATTATATCGCCTTTCTGCACCATTTCGCCGTCATGTATGAAAACGCGGCACTTCACGCGCTCATCAAGCAGAGTGAAAACTCTCATAGCCACATCTATACCGCAAAGCACGCCCTCGTCCTTTGAAACATACCTTGCACTGCTGACAGCGTCCTCGTCCACCAGCAGATCAGTGGTCACATCAATATAATTTATATCCTCAAGCAAAGCAGTCTTGATTATATCATCTATCTGGAATTGCATCAATCTCATATATTAGCTCCTATCTTAAATGGCGGCTAACTCGCCCCCAAGCCCCCACGCTCAGCCTCGGCGGAAGGGTTATCGCTTCATTCGCAAAACGCCCCTACGGGTCGTTTTGTTCATTCTCGCGATAACGCGCCGAGGGTCGCTCTTTGGCAGGCATTATAGTTTCGT